>RFNL01000437.1 GCA_009927195.1 Betaproteobacteria bacterium
AAGTTTTTCACCATTTCATTGGAAATCGGGCTGAAAGGGCCCAAGCGGGTGTCGCGAAACAAGCGCTCCATTGGGGTTTCTTCCACCAAGCCATAACCACCCAAAACGCGCATGCATTTGTCGGTGGCACGCACGGCGGTTTCGGTGGCGGCCAGCTTGGCCATCGCGGCTTCCGTGGCGCATTCGCGGCCCTGGCTGAGCAACCAAGCAGCTTTGTAGGTGAGCAAGCGAATTTGCTCCAACTCGGTGGCCACCTCGGCCAAAGGATGCTGCACCGCTTGAAATTGTCCAATGGATCGGCCAAAGGCTTGGCGGTCCAACGCATATTGCAAGGCCTGCTCCAATGCGGCGCTGGTGATGCCCACATACATGGCCGCACACAAAATGCGCTCCTCGTCCAAGCTGGCCAGCAAGTGGTACCAACCACGGCCGCGCTCGCCCAGCACCGAAGATTCGGGGGCTTTGGCATCGTCAAAAAACACCTCACAGGTGCATGCGGCCCGCATGCCCATCAATTCCAAGCGCCGCACCGTCACGCCGGGTTGCTGACGCGGTGTGAGGACCAAGGACATGCCGCGCGCGCGCTTGCCCTCGGTTTCAGGTTCGGTGCGGCACAGCACCAAAATCGCATCGGCATCATCGGCCAATGAGGTATAGAGCTTTTGGCCCCGCACGGTCCACTCGCCATCGGCCAAGCTGGCACGGGTTTTCAAGCTGAGCACATCGGTGCCGCCGCCGGGCTCGCTCATGCCAAAGCCCATCAAAAACTCTCCCCTGGCCAAAAGGGGCAGGTAATGTTCTTTTTGTGCTGGGGTGCCCACCTCCATGAACACCCGGGCGGTCATGGAGGTCAGCAACCAATCGGTGCCCAGCGAGGGGAATCGGCGCGACAACTCCTCGCACAAGATGGTGCCTTGCATGATGTCGCCACCGGCCCCACCGTATTCCTCTGGCAGAGAAATGCCCATCCATCCCTGGGTGGCCAATTTGGGCCAAATGCTGCGCGGGATTTTGCGTGCGCGGTCGTACTCGCGAATGGTTTTTTCGGGCAGTTCGGCATCCAAAAAATGGCGCACGCTGTCGCGCAACATTTGGTGCTCTGCCGGTGTGTCGAAATTCATGCGGCTATTCCTTGGAACACGGTCAGGTCAAGGGCGATGCTTGGGGCACAAAGTCCATCCATCCGTCGAGCTTGGCGTAAATCACAGCACCGCTGGCACTGGCCATCGGAGGCTCGGTGGTGTGGGCCGGCCGGTGCACAAACACCCCCGGGCCCATCACTTCATCGCCCCACTCAAGGGAACCTGAGAGCACAACCATTTGCCACCACACCGAATGGGCACCATGGCTGTGTTGCCGATAGCCCGGCGATAAACGCAACAACACGGTTTGCTGCCCGGTGTGGGGATTGCGGCTGAGTGGTCGCACCGACAGGTTGGGCAAATCAAAACCCGCCAAAGGGCCTTCGCTGCGCGCATAAGCATGACCAGGCTGCCAAACCAGGCCCGACGATGAAACCTTGCACAAGCGACCGCGCGTGCCCAATGACGACTCGTCCGTGTGGGATATCAAATGGTTGCGCCCGGCCTGCTGGGCCTCGCACACATGGCGGCTGACCGGTCCGCTTTCATTGGATTTGCCCTCAAAGCCCAGCAAAAGCTCAACCCCTTGCTCGGTGCGTGCATGGTGTATCCAACCCGGTGGTCGCCAAAAATAATCTGCGGCTTGCAAGTGGGCTTCACCATCGAGTGCGACCTCACCGCCGAGCAAAAATCCTTCTTCAACGGAGTCGTGGCAACAATGGGTCAAGTCGCTGTAACCGGGTTCGAGTTGAACCCAATCGAGTCGGCGGGTGCTGTTTGGGTCGAGGTATAAATTTTTTTGCCGGTATTTGGCAAAGTTGGCTTCCACTTGATCAGCCGGGCCCAGGTTGTCGCGAAAAGCAGGTGCCAAGGTGCGCAAATAATCCAAGCCACTTTCCCATGGCAGGCGATGGGTGTCGACGACGGTGGCGTGCTGCAAGCCCATGGGTTCAGTTGTGCGGGCTTGGTGATCCATCGCTGGCGACGGGTTCACCCAAATAAACCTGTTGCACCAAAGGACTGGCACGCACCTCTTGGGGCGGCCCCTCGGCCAATACCTTGCCCTGGTGCAGCACGGTGATTCGGCTGGCCACGGCAAACACCACGGCCATGTCGTGCTCGGTGAAAACACAGGAAATACCCAATTGCCGCGCCACTTGGTGCACCAACTGGATTGATGCCAAGCGCTCTTGCGCGGCCATGCCAGCGGTGGGTTCATCGAGCAACAGCAATTTGGGCTGGCAGGCCAAGGCAATGGCCAACTCCAAACGCTTTTGATCGCCATGCGCCAATGTTTTGGCGGTTCGCGCCCACTGCGCGGCCAAACCCACCAGGTCTAATAATTCTTTGGCGCGCGCCACATGCTGTCCGGTGGACGGTGCCCAGGTCTGCCAAGTTTGTTGCGCATGGGCCAGCAAGGCCACTTGAACATTCTCCAAAACCGTCATGCCATGAAAGATGCGTGTGATTTGAAAGGTGCGGCCCATGCCCAATCGGGTCAATCGATGGGGCGCAAGACCGGTCACATTGCGACCATCAAACCAGATGCTGCCTTCATCGGCTTTGAGCAAACCCGTGAGTGTGTTGAAAAAAGTGCTTTTGCCTGCGCCATTGGGGCCGATGATGGCGTGGAACTCACCGGGCTTGACTTGCATTTCCACGTTTTGCAAGGCCTGCAGACCGCCAAAGCGCTTGGAAATGCCTTGGACCTTCAACACAAAATCGGTGGGCACAACGCTCATGCATCCACCTTTTTGAAGCGGCCAACCAATCCTGTGGGCATGAGCAAGACCAGCAACACAATGATGATGCCCATGGCCAAGGGCCAGTATTCGGTTTTGCCGCTGATCATCACTTCCAGCACCACATACACCGCTGCACCGACCGCCGGCCCATAAAAGGACTGAACACCACCGAGCACGGCCATCACCACGGGCGTGGCACTGGCCGTCCAGTTCAACCAGGAGGGAAATACATTGCCGGTTGAAAAAGCAAACAAAGCCCCCGCCAAACCCGCAAAGGCGGCGCTGATCACAAACGCTGCCCATTGGTGTTGGCGCACATGCACGCCCACGTATTGAACCCGCAATGGGTCGTCTTTGAGGGCGCGCAGGGTCAAACCAAATGGAGAGTGCACCAAACGGCGCAACAGGTAAACGCTGGGCACACACCAGGCCAAGGCATACCAGTAGTAGCCCAGGGGGGTACCCAATTCGCCCGGCGGTTTGAGCCCTGTGATGCCATCGTCGCCACCGG
>RFNL01000014.1 GCA_009927195.1 Betaproteobacteria bacterium
TCAAACTGCGCCAGCTCCCACTGACCGCGCTCGTCGGTGGTGGCAAACACCATGGCTTGCAACCAGTGGTTGAGCGCGTCAAAGCGCAGCTGCAAAGGGATTTGCGCCAGCGCCGGGGCCAGCGCGGTGTGGGCGGTTTCCAACTCGCCCATGGCGATGAGCAGCTTGACGTAGTCGAAGCGGGCCTCGTCGTTGGCGGGGTTGACGGCCAAGGCCTCTTGCAATTTGGCCAGGGCGGATTCGGTGTCACCCTGGGCCAGCAGTTGTTCGGCTTCGCTCAGGTCTTCTTCGGCGATCAACTCGTCGGCGCTGGGCAGGTGTTTGTCCAAAAACTCACGCACCTTGCCCTCGGGCAACGCACCCATGAAGCCATCGGCGGGTTTGCCGCCTTTGAGCAGCACACAGGTGGGAATGGAGCGAATGCCAAAGGCCTGGGCCAGTTGCTGTTCGTCGTCGGAGTTGATCTTGACCAGTTTGAAGCGGCCGCCGTAGTCCGTTTCGAGCTTTTCCAGCACCGGGCCGAGGGATTTGCATGGGCCGCACCAAGGCGCCCAAAAGTCGACCAACACAGGAACCTGGGTCGAGGCTTGCAGCACTTCGGCTTCGAAATTTTCAACAGTCACATCAATCATGGGGGCGTCCGGGGTGAAACCTTAAAATTCAACATGAACCACACGCAGCTCGCCTGCCTCAACAACATGACACAACCACTCGTGGGCGTGGTCATGGGCTCCCGTTCAGACTGGGACACCATGCAACACGCAGCCCTGATTCTCCAAGAATTTTCAGTGGGCTTTGAAACCCAGGTGGTTTCGGCCCACCGCATGCCCGATGATATGTTCGCCTACGCCGAGGCGGCGCATGGCCGGGGCCTGCGCGCCATCATCGCCGGGGCTGGGGGTGCGGCCCATTTGCCCGGCATGCTGGCGGCCAAAACCACCGTGCCGGTGCTGGGTGTGCCCGTACCCAGCCCCCATTTGCAAGGCGCGGATTCATTGCACAGCATCGTGCAAATGCCCAAAGGCATTCCCGTGGCCACCTTTGCCATTGGGTCGGCAGGCGCGGCCAATGCGGCCTTGTTTGCGGTGGCCATGTTGGCGCACGGCAACCCCGCCTTGACCCAAGCCTTGCAGGCCTTTCGACAACGCCAAACCGATGCAGCGCGCCAAATGACGCTGCCCCCGCTGGCGTGAGCCCCAAACCAGGGTCTGTGCACACCCCAGTGCCGCCGGGGGCCATGCTCGGGGTGCTCGGTGGCGGGCAGTTGGGCCGC
>RFNL01000045.1 GCA_009927195.1 Betaproteobacteria bacterium
CCACCCAGTCCTCAAACCCACGCGCATCGAGCAAGGCGGCCTCGTCCAGCACAAAGCGGTACCAGTCGGGCGGGTTCCAGTCGTTGTGGGTGTGCATGCGCGGTCTCAGGGGGCGTGGCCCATCCAATGCAGCCAGGCCTGCAATTGGTGGCGAATGGGCAACTCGCTGGTGCCGTTGGCGCGCCAATGGGTGGGGCTTTGGGCTTGGTCGTGGCCCAGGCCGCGCGCGGTATCGATCCAATCGTTGAGGCCTTCGCTCAGGCCTTGCTGACAGCGTTCAAAAATCTCCAGGTCATCGCTGGCCACCAGCGAACCTGGCGAGCTGGCGGTGTTCAAAAAGCGCAGGCTCAGCGTGTGCATTTCAGGCGGCGCGCCGGTCATGGCAAAGCAGTAGCTGGTGACCATGGTTTTGTCCACCGCCAGCGGTTGCACCATGCGCACGGTTTGAAAGCGCGCGTTGACCGACAGATTGGGCCATATCAGGTTGTTGAACCGTTCCACCGCCAGCACCGCCTGGGTTTTTTCGCCGCCGTGGCGCGCTTCCAGGGCGCTTTGGTAGGCGGTGAACACCGGGTCTTGGCGCTTGGGTGCAATCACGCCTTGGCGGTAAAAGCCGCCCATGTAGACATGGCCGCCATCGTGGGCATGCAAATCCACCCCATCCCATTCGCTGAGTTTCAAGCCATTGGCGAGCAGCATTTGGGTGGTTTGCCCCGTGGTGCCAGCGTGTTCGCCCCACTGCGGGTGTTGGCGCGCTACCATCACCGCGCCACCGTGCACAAACATCGGGTGCACCAGATCGACGGCGTTTTCCATGAACAACTTCCAGTTGCCGTGGTAGAGCATTCGCAACTTGCCCCCCGCCTGCACCAATTGCCCGCTGGGGGATCGGTCGACCATGTTGTCGAGCGCACTGGCCAGGCCGCCCAGAAAATCGTTCAGGGGTTGGGCATCTGCGCTGTGCGTGGCGAATACAAAACCACGGTAACTTTGCACCTGACGGATGCGCACCAGGTCGCGCGAGGGGGGCGCAGCATCGCTGCCATATCCTTGTGGCAAGGGCAGGGCTTGCAGCCGACCATCCCAATGAAACGACCATGCATGGTAGGCACAAGTGAATTGGCGCGCCTGACCCTTGTCTTGCATCACCAGGCGGGCACCTCGGTGGCTGCAGCGGTTTTCAAACGCGGCCAAGTTGCCGTCGCCTTGGCGCACCAGCACAATTTCTTGCGTGCCCATGTGGGCCAAGATGTGGTCGCCAGGTTCGGGCAGTTCGCTCTCATGCCCGATATAGATCCAGGCGCGCTCAAATATGCGCTGCTGCTCCAGCGCAAAAATGGCCGGGTCGGTGTAGATGCCGCGGTGCACCCGGTGCGGCTGGACCCAGTCGGCGGCATTAAATACTTGCAAATGCATACGACGCATCGTAAGCGGGTCCGCGCTGGCTTGTCAATGCGGGAGCAGCCTAGGCCAGCGTGATCAGCGCGCGCAGGTGTTGGGCGAAAAAACCCTCGGGCGTGGCCAGCGATTGCAGGATTTCCAAATGGTTCAAGCCCGCGCCCATGTGTAATGTGCAGTCCATGGCTTGGGCTTGTAGCACGGCATGGAAGTCCACCCCTTGGCGGATGAACTCGGGCGACTCGTTTTGGCCAATGAGCAAACGCACCGGATGGGCGATGCGCGCGAGGTGGCGTTGCGGGCTGAGCGCTTGCACCAGTGCTGGGTTGAATTGCACATAGCTGCTGCGCGCGCTGTGGCTCACCGCCTCCAAGTCGTACAT
>RFNL01000190.1 GCA_009927195.1 Betaproteobacteria bacterium
AGCCGGTGGCCATGCCACTTTGTTTCGCGCGCCTGCCCGCCCTGCGGGTGAGATGCCAGCGCGCTTTTCGCCTCTGCCGGCGGTGCAGCAACGCATACAGCGCGAACTTCAACAGCAGTTTGACCCCCACGGCGTGTTCAACACCGGGCGGGCTGGCCTTTTATAAACACCATGCAAACCAAGCTCGCGCCCGAATACCAAGGCACCCCCGATGGCCTCGAAGCCGAAGCCATTTTGCGCAAATGCGTGCACTGTGGTTTTTGCACCGCCACCTGCCCCACCTACCAGTTGTTGGGCGACGAACTCGACGGCCCGCGTGGCCGCATTTACCTGATCAAACAGGTCTTGGAAGGGGTTGAGCCGACCCGCGACACCCAGCTTCACCTGGACCGCTGCCTGACCTGTCGCAACTGCGAATCCACCTGCCCCAGCGGGGTTCAATATGGGCATTTGGTCGATATTGGGCGCAAGCTGGTCGACGAGAAAGTGCCCCGACCAGTGGCCGAGCAAAGCCTGCGCTGGGCCTTGAAAGAGGGCCTGTCGTCCCCGATGTTCGCGCCTGCCATGAAGCTGGGCCAGTCGGTACGCGCGTGGTTGCCCAGCGCCCTGCAGGCCAAGGTGCCCGAGCCCCGCAGCGCAGGCGCCTGGCCCACGGCCACGCATGCGCGCAAGGTGTTGCTGCTGGCCGGTTGTGTGCAGCCGGCGATGAGCCCCAACATCAACAGCGCCACCGCCCGGGTGCTCGATGCCTGCGGCATCCAAACCCTGGTGGAGCCCCTGGCGGGCTGTTGTGGTGGCGTGAAGTTCCACTTGAACGACCAAGACGCGGCGCAGCTGCAAATGAAACACAACATCGATGCCTGGTGGCCACACCTGGCACAAGGTGTTGAAGCGATTGTGATGAATGCCTCGGGCTGCGGGGTCACGGTCAAAGACTATGGGCATATTTTTCGCAACGATGCACCGTACGCCGACAAGGCGCGCCAGATCAGCGCCCTGACCAAAGACCTGAGCGAATTGCTGCCCGATATGC
>RFNL01000013.1 GCA_009927195.1 Betaproteobacteria bacterium
ATCCGGTCCATATGAGCTGTACAAGTTCAGCCACCAATTAAGCAATTTGCGTGGGGTAGGGACTTGTCTCGGCCAGAGCAATCATGTGGCGCAGCATGCGCTCAATCATGGTGGCGCGCAAGTTTTGGTGTGCAGGCACGTCCCACAGGTTGTGCAGTTCGTGCGGGTCAGTGCTGCGATCGTACAACTCGCCCCATTCGACCCCGTCGTAAACCGAAATGCGACAGGCACCAAAGATCAAGCTGCGCATGCGCACCCGTTCGGTGAAGCCCATGTAATAGCGTTGCCCCTCTTCCTCGATCAACAAATCGGGACGCACTTCTTGTACCTGGCCCGACAACAGCGGCAGCAGCGATTGCCCCTGAATCCCATTCCATGGCGCCACACCGGCCCGCTCCAAGATGGTTGGTGCCAAGTCAATAGTTTGGCACAGCGCTGACGTTCGCAGTGCCAAAATGGCTTGGGTATCGGCCCAAATCAGGGGCACGCGGGTCAGGCCCCGGTAATGGATCGGGCCTTTGAGCAGCAGCTGGTGATCACCCAAAAAATCTCCGTGGTCTGCAGTGAAAACGACCACGGTGTTGTCTGCCAGCCCCAAGTCCTTGAGTTTGGACAAAACGCGGCCAATCGCGTCGTCGATCATGCTGATGGAGCCATAGTTCAAGGCGATGGCCTCGCGCGCTTCGCGCTCGGTGCAGGCAAACAAGGCCTGGGTGTTTTTCATGGCGGTTTGTGCCTCGCGCTGTTGATACAGGACTTTCATGTGGGGTGCCAAGCCGGTGTGGAGCGCATGAAAAGAGGCTGGCACGGCGACGTCTTCTGGCGCATACATGTCCCAGTATTTGCCCGGTGGTGTGAAGGGGTGGTGCGGGTCTGGGAATGAGCAATGCAGAAAAAATGGGGCATCTTGTCGTTGCGCTTGCTCCAGCCTTGCCATGGTCCGTTCCGCGATCCAGTGGGTGGGGTAGAGGTGCTCGGGTAAGCGGGTGCGCCAAGCCTGCTGGCAGCGGCTGAGTTCAAACCCTGGCGTAGGCAGGGCATTGCCGTGGCC
>RFNL01000310.1 GCA_009927195.1 Betaproteobacteria bacterium
AAGCGAAACGACAGCATGGGCATCAGGCTTTGCCCACCGGCGAGCACGCTGGCCTGCTCGCCATGCAGGGCCAAGGCCTGCAAGGCCTCGTCCAGGGTGCGCGGGCACAGATATTGAAAGGCGGCCGGTTTCATGGGGGCGCTGCAGGCAGGTGCCACTCAGGGCGCGGTTGGCTCAATGCCAATCCAGCCCCGGTGAGAAATGTCCAACACGATGCCGTTGGGGTCGCGGAATTTGCGTTCAAAGTCCACCCCATTGCCGCCCTTGAGTTCGCGGTGGAATTTGCCGCCATGGGCTTCGATTTGGGCGCTCATGGCCTCCAAGTCGTCGACGATGAAGCCCATGTGGTGAATGCCGACAAAATCTTTGCCGCGCTCGTCGCCGGCCGCATCGTCGGTGTGAAATTTCAACAAAGTCAGGTTGATCACCCCGTCGCTGAGCGACAGACCGTCGCCATAGGGGGTGACCACAAAGTTGACCCGCTTGAGGCCAAAGGCTTGCTCGTAAAAAGCGGCGGACGCTTCCAAGTCGGGCACAGACACGGCGATGTGGCGCAGTTTGGCGGTGGGCATGGGGTTTTTCTCCTAAAAAAGTGTGGCCTGGGGTTGGGGTATGGGCTGGGGGCATCAGCACAGCGGTTGCAAAACCGCCATCAAATTGGCTTTGTGTTCAAACCCCACACCAGGATAGCGTGGCAGTGTGATGTGGCCTTGGATCACCGGCACACCGTCCCAAAAGCCACCGTACAAACGGCTGGCATCGGGGGCCGACTCATGGCTGCCCAGTCCCCATGCGGCCACCACATGGGCGGCGAACAAATGGCCGGCATGGGGCCAAAAGGCTTGGCGCGTCCAACCCAGGGCGAGGGCGTGTTCGATCATGCGGTGGTACTCGTCAACCCCGTAGGACAAGGAGATGTCCATTTGCAAACGGTCGAGCGCGGGGCGCAGGCCGCCGTAGCGCAACAAGTTGGTGGCATCGTCGGCGGAGAACAGGTTTTCTCCGGTGGCCACTGGCCCTGGGTGAATTTGGCAAAACGCGGTCAAGGCGGCGTAGTCCAAAGGGGCGGCGGGCTCTTCCACCCAGGCCAGCGGGTATTCGGCCAAGACTGCCAGCGCATCGGTGCAATGCTTGTCCCACTGGCCATTGAGGTCGACCGCCAACTGCCCTGGATTCAGGCCCGCGTCCAAGGCACTTCGGAGGCGTTGCGCGTCCAAGGCGGCTTGGCGCCCGCTGAGCTTGATTTTGACGCTGGTATAGCCCAGCGCCAGGCACTGGGCCACTTCGTCGCGCAGGGCTTGCGGGTCGGGGTTGTCGGTGAAATGACCGCAAGAGGCATAGGTGGCGATGTGTGCGCTGGGCGCTGCCCCGCCGGGGCTGGGGCCCAGGCATTGCCACAGGGGCAAGCCCATTTGTTTTGCGCGCAAATCCCACAGGGCCGCGTCGAGCAAACCGACCGCGCCGCTGCGCTCACCATGGCCGCCTTGCTTTTCGCCGCGCATCAGGATGGCCACGCAGCGCATCGGGTCGATCAAGCCTGCTTCATCGAGCAAATCGCGCGCAGGCGCGGCCAACAGGCGCGGGATGAAACGCTCGCGCAACAGGCCGCCCTTGGCATAGCGGCCGATCGAGTCAAACGCCAAGCCCACCAGCGGCTGGCCGTCGCGCGTTTGATCCGTCCGGATGGCCAGGGCCGAGGCGGTCATTTGGTCAAAGGCGATCGATGCGTTGCGCATGGCTGAGCCAATCGGCAAGCTGGCCTCTTGGATGCCGGTGATCTTCATTTGCCAACCCCAGTGCGCCCCAGGGCATGCAGGATTTTCTCCGGCGTGTAGGGCTGGCTGGCGATGTGCACGCCCCAAGGTGAGAGGGCATCGTGCACCGCGTTGGCCACGGCCGCACCTGCACCAATCGTGCCCGCTTCGCCAATGCCTTTGGCACCGAGCAAGGTGTGGTTGACGGGTGTGTGGACATGGGCAATCACGATGTCGGGCATTTCGCAGGCCATTGGGACCAGGTAGTCGGCCAGGGTGGAGCTCAGGTGCTGGCCTTGCTCGTCATAGCGGCATTCTTCAAACAAGGCCGCGCCCAGGCCTTGCACCACGCCGCCGCGCAGTTGCTCATCGGCCAGCAGGGGGTTGAGCACACGGCCACAGTCTTCCACCACCCAGTGCTTGAGCAGGCGCACGAAGCCGGTGTCGACATCGACTTCGAGCCAACTGGCTTGAATGCCATTGGAGGCCATGAAGGGCTGGCGCGGCACGGCGCTGGCGCTGGCCATGGACTGGGCATGAAAACCCGCAGGCAGTTCGTGCATGCGAAAGTGCAGCATCTGGGCCAGGCGCTGCCAGCTCACTTGCCCGCTGGCATGGCCAAACTCGCGGTTGCGCCATTGCAGCTGTGTGGCGGGCACGCCCAGCACCGCAGCGGCCAGCGTGGCCAGTTGTTGGTGCAATTGCCGGGCCGCCAACAAAGCGGCCTCGCCACCCACCACCATGCCGCGCGAGGCCCAGGTACCACCACCGGCGGGCACGCTGTGGGTGTCGCCACGCACGATGCGGATGGCGGCCATCTCCAGCCCCAGGCTTTGGGCGATGAGTTGTTGCAACACGGTGTCGATGCCCTGGCCTTGATCGGTGCTGCTGATCAAGCAGGTCACCCCCCCATCGGGCTCCAGGCGCAGCACGCAGCCGTCCTGGGCGGTGATGGGCGCACCCGCTGCGCCATAAAACGCGGGGCCAGGGGCGGTCAATTCCACAAAGGCAGCCAGGCCAATGCCCAAGTGGCGACCTCGGGCGCGCGAGCTTTGCTGTTGGGCCCTCAATTGCGGGTAGTCCATCAGCGCGAGCAAGCGGTCCAAACAAGCATGGTGGGACAAGCCACCCAAGTCCATGCCATTGGCAGCGATGGCCCCATGCTTGGCGCTGACGCGGAAATTGCGCCGGCGCAACTCGGCCGGGTCCAGCCCCAGGCTGTGGGCCGCCGCGTCCATCAATTGCTCGGTGATGGCGCAGGCCACCGGTTGGCCCACCCCTCGGTAGGCCCCCACTGGGGCTTTGTTCTGGTAGGCCACGCGCAATTGGGTTTGCAGCACCGGGCCGGCGTAGGGCGCACCCACCAGCGAGACCGCTTGCATGCCTTCGAGCACGCTGGTGCGCGGGAACATGGAGAAAGCCCCAATGTCCATCAGGTCGTCCACCGCAAAACCCAGCACCGTGCCCTGGGCATCGAGCGCGAGCCGGGCATGCACCCGGTGCGAGCGGGCATGCACATCGCTGTTAAAGGCTTCAAAGCGGTCGCTGACGAATTTCACCGGTTGACCCAACAAGATGGCGGCGGCCACTGCAGCCATTTCGTCGTCGTACACATGCAACTTGACACCAAATGCACCGCCCACATCGGGCGTGATGACCCGCACATCGGTTTCGCGCAGCGCAAAAATTTGGGCCATCACAGCGCGCATTTGCTGCGGCACTTGGGTCGATTGGTGCACAGTGAGCTGGCGCGTCGAGGGGTCGAATTCGGCCACGATGGCGCGCCCCTCCAGTGG
>RFNL01000365.1 GCA_009927195.1 Betaproteobacteria bacterium
GAGGACCAACGCCAATATGGCCTGGCCGAGCAGGCCATGGCGCAAAGCCTGGCCTTGAACCCCAAGCAAAAAGGGGTGATCCAGCACTGGGCCCACATTCGACAAAAGTCTTGCAAGTGGCCGGTGTTCAAACCATTGCCGGGCATATCGCCCCATGACATGTTGATGGCCACCTCACCCTTGGCGATGCTGGCCATGAGCGACGACCCGGTTCAGCAACTGCTGACCGCCCATGCGTTTGTCGAGCGCACCTACAGCTTCAGCCAAGAGCATTTGAGCAAAGGCCGTCAATACCGCCATGAGCGTTTGCGAATTGGCTATGTGTCGGGCGACCTGTGTGTGCATGCCGTGGGTTTGTTGTTGCCCGAGTTGCTGGAGAACCACGACCGCAGCAAATTTGAAATTTATGCCTACGACTTCAGCCCAGAAGATGGCACAGCGCACCGCCAGCGTTTGAAAAACGCGTTCAACCATTGGCACAGCATCCACGGCATGAAAGACCGCGACGTGGCCGAACGGATCTTGGCCGACGAAATTGACATCTTGATTGACCTGCATGGCTTGAGCGCAGGGGCACGACCCGGTATTTTTGCGCTGCACCCAGCGCCCACCCAAGGCACGTATTTGGGTTTCATTGGCACCACGGGCATGCCGTGGTTTGATTTTGTGATCACCGATGCCTATGCCTTGCCCACTGCCTTGGAGCCTTACTTCACCGAGCGGCCTTTGCATGTGGACGGCAGCTTCATTCCCATCAATGCCGATCCAGAGCCCGTGGTCCCGGTGCAGCGGGCCGAATTTGGCTTGCCCGCAGATGCCTTTGTGATGACGGCTTTTGGGAATGTGTACAAAATCAACCCAGAAATGTTTGCCTGTTGGATGCGGCTTTTGCGTCGCATCCCCCAAGCCATTTTGTGGCTGATGGACGACAACCCCCGCACCACCGAGTCGCTCAAGGCCGAGGCCCGCAAACACGGCATGGCCGCAGACCGATTGGTGTTCACCACCCGCAGCGCCCACAGCCAATACCGCGCCAAGTTGGCTCTGTCGGATGTGTTTTTGGACAGCCACCCTTATAACTGCGGATCGACCACCCGCGATGTGCTCAATGCCGGTGTGCCGCTGGT
>RFNL01000230.1 GCA_009927195.1 Betaproteobacteria bacterium
GCGCCACCCTCGGCAGGAACGCCGGTGAGCTTTCACATGCGCCACCGATGGTTGGGCCACCTCCACCCCAGCGACGCAGGCTGGCAGTTGCGTTTTGCCACACCCCACGGCGAGCAAGTGGCCCAAGCCCAGGCCGTGGTGCTGGCCTTGGGTGGTGGCAGTTGGCCGCGCTTGGGGTCTGATGGTGCTTGGGTGCCCTGGCTGGCGCAACATGGTGTGCATGTGGCGCCTTTGGTGCCTAGCAATTGCGGGTTTGATGTACGTGTGGGCGATCGCTTGGGTTGGAGCCCGCATTTGCGCCAACACTTTGCCGGCCAAGTGCTGAAAAACGTGGGCTTGTCGTTTGGAGTGGATGGCGCCGTTGTGTTTGACCGCGTGGGCGAGATGGTGCTCACCGACACCGGCTTGGAGGGCAGCTTGGTCTACGCCGCCTCCAGCCATTTGCGCGATGCCATTGCACGCCAAGGCAGCGCCACCCTGCACCTGAACCTGCGACCTGACTTCTCGCCAGAGCGCATGCGCCAAGAGGTGGCGCACCCGCGCGGTTCCCGCACCCTCAGCAGCCACTTGCACAGCCGCGTGGGCTTGACCAAGTTGCACACCGCTTTGCTGCACGAGGTGCTGGACAAAGAAACCCTGAACCACCCTGCCATGCTGGCCCAAGCCATCGGTCACTTGCCCATCACGCTGCATGCCCCACGCCCGATGGCCGAGGCGATCAGCAGTGCGGGTGGGGTGGGCTTTGCATCATTGACCGATGCGCTGATGCTGCGCGAACTGCCCGGTGTCTTTTGCGCCGGGGAAATGCTCGACTGGGAAGCCCCCACCGGCGGCTACTTGCTCACCGCGTGCTGGGCCAGTGGGCACGCGGCTGGCCAAGGGGTGTTGGGTTTTTTACAAGCTTAGGAAGAAGCATCGCGCAGTTTTCTGCGCAAAATTTTCCCCATGCTGTTGCGAGGCAGGGCGTCGACAAAGTGAACAGCCTTGGGGACTTTGTAAGGCGCCAAAGATGCGCGGCAAAAACCCATCAAATCCTGCGCGTTCAAATG
>RFNL01000012.1 GCA_009927195.1 Betaproteobacteria bacterium
TCACCGGAGGCGAGCCGCTGCTGCGAAAACACATCGAGGTGTTGATCGCGCAACTGGCCGCGCTGCGCACCCCCGAAGGCCAGGCCCTGGACCTGACCTTGACCACCAATGCCTCATTGCTGGGGCGCAAAGCCCTGGCTTTGAAACAAGCGGGCTTGAAGCGCATCACCATCAGCTTGGACGGCTTGAGCGATCCGGTGTTTCGGCAAATGAACGATGTGGACTTTCCGGTCCAAGACGTTTTGGACGGCATACAAGCCGCGCTGCAAGCGGGCCTGGGTGTGGATGCCGCGGGTCGGCCCAGTGGCATCAAGATCAACATGGTGGTCAAGCGCCACACCAACTTGGGCGAGGTATTGCCCATGGTGCGCCACTTCAGGGGCAGCGGCATGGCCTTGCGCTTCATCGAATACATGGATGTGGGCGAAACCAATGGTTGGGCCATGGACGAGGTGGTGCCATCCAGCGAATTGCTCGTGCAGTTGCGCAACGAGTTTGCCTTGCAGGCCTTGTCGCCCTCTGCGCCGGGTGAGACCGCTCAGCGCTGGGGCCATGTGGGCCCAAACGGTCAACACGATCCGGCCCTGGGCGAAATAGGCTTCATCAGCAGCGTCACCCAGGCTTTTTGCGGCGACTGCAACCGCGCCCGCCTGTCCACCGAGGGCCAGTTGTACCTGTGCCTGTTTGCCTCACAAGGCCACGACTTGCGCAGTTTGCTGCGCCAAGGCGCCAGTGACGCACAAATCCGCTCCGCCATCGCCCAGGTCTGGCAAGGCCGTGACGATCGCTACTCTGAACTGCGCGGCGCCGCTTTGGGCGCGCCCCACCCCGGCCTCAAGCGGGTGGAGATGAGCTACATCGGTGGCTGAAGCATGAACGCTGCCATTTCACCGCAAGAGATCACCGGCTTGGTGCTGGCCGGAGGTCGCGGTTCGCGCATGGGTGGGGTCGACAAGGGTTTGCAAAACTTCCAAGGCATGCCCCTGGCCTTGCATGCCTTGATGCGGCTGGCCCCGCAAGTGGGTGAAACCATGCTCAACGCCAACCGCAATTTGTCCGCCTACGAAGCCTTTGGCGCACCCGTATGGCCCGATACCTTGAGCGACCATGCCGGACCCCTGGCCGGTTTTTTGACCGGCTTGGAGCGCTGCGAAACCCCTTATTTGCTCACCGTCCCTTGTGACACGCCTTGGTTCCCCACCGATTTGGCCAAGCGACTGGCGAAAGCGCTGAATGGCACCCCCAACGCACTGGCCATGGC
>RFNL01000011.1 GCA_009927195.1 Betaproteobacteria bacterium
GGTCTGGCCATCGCGCTGCACCCGCGCGCGCAAACAGGGCACACCCAGGGCCATCATGGTCTCGCCATAGGCCCAATCTTGTTGCAATGCGCCAGCCACTTGGCCATGGGCCTGGTCCCAGGCTTGGGCATCATGGCCGTCCCACAAGACCTTCATGCTTTTAGAATATTTCCACCATGAACCGATTCACCCGCTGGCTGCGCCGTCCTCCTGTGCAAACTGTGATGGGACAGCGCCTGCCCGAACCGCGCTTGACCTGGGGCGCTGCGGCCATGGCTTTGATTTACTTGGGCTTGCCGGTACTGGCGGTGGGCATGGTGATCGATGCGCTGATCCAACTCACCACCGGCCGGTGCACCGGCGTTTGGTGCTGGTTCGGCTGAAACCCAGCGCCCGAACCCACCACCACACCCCTGCCAGGCCCATATGCGGGCCTGGCAACGCTGGAACCGGGGCTGGGGCGGGTGAGAGCGGTTTAGGCATGGCATACAGGGTTTTGATCTTACCGCCGCCTGGACGTGGTCAATAATCAGCCCATTGATTCAACCCAGGAGAACCCCCATGACACATCAACGCCGCTTTGGCAATTGGCTGATGGCCGCTTGTCTGAGCCTGGGAACAGCCCTGGCCCAGTCACCGGCCTTTCCCAGTCGCGCCCTCAGCCTGGTGGTGCCCAACCCGCCTGGTGGCTTGGTCGACACCTCGGCGCGTCTGGTGGCCGACCCCCTGGCCCGTGTGTTGGGCCAATCGGTGGTGGTGGACAACAAACCCGGGGCCAGCGGCAACCTGGCTTATCAAACCGTGGCCCGTTCGGCCAAAGACGGCCACACCTTGCTGGTGTCTTATTCGGGCTATCACGTGGCCAACCACATCTTGATGGACAAAGTGGGCTGGGAGTTGCGCGAACTCACCCCGGTGGGCCTGATCACCGTGGCCACCAATGTGATCGCGGTGCACCCCTCTATCCCGGTGAACAACCTGAAAGAGTTCATTGCCTACCTCAAAGCCAACCCGGGCAAGGTCAATTACGCCTCACAAGGCAACGGCTCGGTGTCGCACATCGGCACCGAAATTTTCAAACAACAAACCCAAACCGACATGGTGCATGTGCCCTACAAAGGCTCGGGCCAGGCCATCCAAGATGTGTTGTCCGGGCAGGTCCAGGTGTTCATCACCACACCGCCATCGGTCATGGGCCATGTGTTGGCCGGCAAGCTCAAAGCCTTGGCGGTGACGGGCAAGATTCGCCACCCCCAACT
>RFNL01000131.1 GCA_009927195.1 Betaproteobacteria bacterium
GGCTTGGTGCGGGTGGCTGTGGGCTTGGAGCATTTGAGCGATATCCAGGCCGATTTGGCGCGTGGTTTGGACACACTGTCATGAGCCGCGTGCGCACCCGTTTTGCACCATCCCCCACCGGGTTCATCCATCTGGGCAATATTCGCTCTGCGCTGTATCCCTGGGCATTTGCCCGCTCCAAAAGCCACCCCGGCGGGGGAGACTTTATTTTGCGCATCGAAGACACCGATCTGGAGCGCTCTTCGCAAGCCGCGGTGGATGTCATTTTGGAGGGCATGGCCTGGTTGGGTTTGGACCACGATGAGGGGCCGTTTTTTCAAATGCAGCGCATGGACCGCTACCGCGAGGTCTTGGCTCAACTGCAAGCCCTAGGGCATGTGTATCCCTGTTACACCAGCATGGCCGAGCTCGACGCCTTGCGCGAGCATCAAATGGCGCACAAACAAAAGCCGCGTTACGACGGCAAATGGCGGCCTGAGCCGGGTAAAACCTTGCCGCCCATTCCTGTGGGGGTGCAACCGGTGCTGCGCTTTCTCAATCCGCTTGATGGTGTCGTTGCCTGGGACGACAAGGTCAAAGGACGCATTGAAATCAGCAACACCGAACTCGACGACTTGGTGATCGCCCGACCCGATGGCACGCCCACCTACAACTTCTGTGTGGTGGTTGACGACATCGACATGGCCATCACCCATGTCATTCGGGGTGATGACCACGTCAACAACACGCCGCGACAAATCAACATCTTTCATGCCTTGGGCAAAAAACCTCCGGTGTATGCCCACTTGCCCACCGTGCTCAACGAGTCCGGCGAGAAGATGAGCAAGCGCAACGGCGCCAAACCGGTCACCCAGTACCGTGACGAGGGCTACCTGCCCGATGCCATGGTCAATTACCTGGCCCGATTGGGATGGAGCCACGGTGACGACGAAATATTCAGCCGTGAACAATTTTTGGACTGGTTCAACCTGGACCACTTGGGCAAAAGTGCCGCGCAATTTGATGAAGCCAAACTGCGCTGGGTCAATGCACAGCACTTGAAAATCATGCCAGCACAGCAATTGGCCGATTTGGTGCGACCTCGATTGACACAACGAGGCATCACGCCGGACGAACAGCTCGCGGCCATTTGCGCCTTGTTCAAAGACCGCTGTGACACCACTGTGGCGTTGGCCAATTGGGCGGCGGTGTTTTATGACCCTGTGTCCTTGGATCCCGAGGTTTTGACACCCTGGCTCAGCCCGGCGGTACAGCAGGCCATATGGGCCCTGCACCAATCCTTGTCAAACTGTGAATGGAGTCAGGCCCATGTGTCATCGGCCATCAAACAAGTGTTGGCACAAGCGGGCATCAAAATGCAGCAACTGGCCACGCCCGTGCGGTTGTTGTTGTGTGGCCAAGCGCAAACACCGTCACTTGATGCGGTGATGGTCTTATTCACCCGCGAGCGCGTTTTGCAAAGGCTTCATCAGATTCACAATTTCGGGCTATAATTTTGCCTTTCGATACCACCACCGGGGGGTATA
>RFNL01000318.1 GCA_009927195.1 Betaproteobacteria bacterium
CCCGCCAATGGGCGGATGGTGACTTTGCGGCGCGCCTGAGGCTGGTGGACCATGCCCGGGTTACTGACCTGCTCCAAGCGCACCAAAATTTCTGGGGAAGCACCCACCACGTGAAAGTCGCCCAGGTTGTAGTAGTACATGTAGGGGCTGGGGTTGAGCGAACGCAACGCGCGGTACAAAGACAGCGGGCTTTCAGTGTAGCGTTTATTCAAACGCTGGCCCACTTGCACCTGCATGCAGTCGCCCGCCTCGATCAAGGCTTTGGCGCGCTCGACCGCCGTCAAAAAATCGGCTTTGGCAAATTCACGCTCCACCGGATGGCTGGTGCTCGGGCGCAGCCGGGGAGCGCTGACAGGGCATTGGAGCAAGTCTTTGAGTTCACGCAAACGCTTTTTGCCATTGGCAAAGGCCTCGACCTCGCTTGGGTCGGTATAGACCATCAAGTACAGCTTGCCCGAGAGGTTGTCGATCACCGCCAACTCCTCGGTTTGCAACAACAAGATGTCGGGGCAACCGAGCTTGTCAGGCGGGCAAGAGGCTTGCAACTTTTTCTCGATGTGACGCACGGTGTCGTAACCAAAATACCCCGCCCAACCCCCACAAAAACGCGGCATGCCTGGGCGCAGGGCCACTTTGAAACGCTTTTGATAGCGGTCAATGAAGTCCAAGGGGTTGCCCAGGTCGGTCTCCACCACCACCCCGTCTTTGACCACCTCGGTCATGGCCTGATCGCCAAAACCGTGCACACGCAACAAGGTGCGGGCGGGCAGGCCAATGAAGCTGTATCGGCCAAAGCGCTCACCGCCAACCACAGACTCCAGCAAAAAACTGTGTTTTCCGCCGTCTTTGGCATGCGCCAATTTGAGGTAGAGCGACAGCGGGGTTTCCAAATCGGCAAATGCCTCGGCCATGAGGGGGATGCGGTTGTGGCCTTGCAAGGCCAGACTTTTGTACTCAAGTTCGGTGATCACAGAGAGCCTCCACAGCTCAGCCCAAATAGGGCAATCAATCCAGGCAGAGACCCGTCAAAGGGTCCTGAGACAAAGGGAGGCCGAGGGGAGAAGAATCAAAGCGCCCGCACGACCAGGTCGACGCGGCGGCGCCAGGGCCAAGCTCCCCGGTCGCTGCAACCTGTGATGGTGGTGCGGTGTATGAACATGGCCATCAGTGTATCAAATGGCCGCTGCTTTTGGTCGAGCACGCAACCACACCCAATCTTGCCCATCGTGGATCTGCTGGCAGTCGTCCACATGCGCCAAAGCCGCCACCGCCTTGATTGGCTCGCCATGGTTGTAGCCATAAGTGACCAACACCAAGGGACAACCAGCGGCATCGGCGGCCTGCGCATCGTTGCGCGAGTCGCCCACCATCAAGGTGTGCGCGGGCACGCTGGCCAGGGCGCGGCAAGTTTCCAGCAGCGGCAAGGGATCGGGCTTTTTGCGGGTGAACGAGTCGCCGCCAAACACGCATTGAAAAAAACCATGCAAACCCTTGATCCGTAACAAATCGTGGGCAAAGGCGACGGGTTTGTTGGTCAGGCAAGCCAGGGGCAAGCCCATGCGGCGCCAATGCTCTAGCGCTTGCATCACACCGGGGTACACCTGAGAGTGCTGGCCATTGAGGCGGGCGTAATGGTGTTGGTAGCGCTGCCAGGCGGGTTCATACAGGTTGTCCACCGACCTGCCTGCACAGCGTTGCTCACCCGGCAAGCCCAATTGATGCTCAATGACTGTGCGGATCAAGTGCGCGGAACCTTGTCCCACCGCATGCGCCACCAAGTTAGTCGCAGCAGGCGGCAAATCCAAATCGCCCAACATGCGGTTGATGGCGGCGGCAAAGTCGCCCAAGGTGTGGACCAAGGTGCCATCGAGGTCGATCATGATGGCTTGTATGGCCATGTCCAGTTCTCCGGTGCGGGTTGTAAGCCCACATGCTAGCCCAGGGGTCACGAAGAAAACCGGTCAAGACCATTGGGGCTGGGGCCCCTGCAGCGCAGACCTGCCACTTTAGAATGGGACTTTATTTTGTGGTGCGTTCAATCCTTTGAACGCCAAAGTTCCCATGCAATCCCATTTGATCCCTCGGCCCTTGGCCCATCCCCTTGGCCCCTGGTCCATGCTTCGGGTCGGTTTGAGCTGGCTGGCCTGCCTGGCTGCAGCCCATGGCCAAAGCCCACCCATTGCACCCGCCAAACCCGCCCTGACCGTGAGTGTGGGCAGCCCCAGCGTGCAAACCTTGCCCATGCAATCCAAGGCCAACGGCAACATCGCCGCTTGGCAAGAGGCCAGCGTGGGCAGCGAGATTGGCGGTTTGCGGTTGACCGAGGTGCGGGTCAATGTGGGCGATGTGGTCAAGGCCGGGCAGGTGCTGGCGGTGTTCAACCCCGCGCCGGTGCAAGCCGACCTGGCCCAGGCTGTGGCCAATCTGAGCCAGGCGCAAGCGGCGGCCAACGAAGCCCGCGCCAATGCCGAACGGGCGCGTGGTCTGCAACCCACGGGTGTCATCAGCGCACAGCAGTTTGTGCAATACATCACCGCCGAAGAAACCGCGGTGGCGCGGGTGGCCGCGGCCAAAGCCAGCGTGGACAGCCAGCAGTTGCGCTTGCAACAAACACAGGTGCTGGCACCCGACAGCGGCATCATTGCCGCGCGCAGCGCATCGGTGGGTGCGGTGCTCACGCCGGGCACCGAGTTGTTT
>RFNL01000010.1 GCA_009927195.1 Betaproteobacteria bacterium
TCTTGGGGGGAAATCCAGCGCGCGAGCATGCGCCAGCTGCCCTCGGGGGTGGCCAGTTCTTGCGGGTCTTCGCCCGCATTGATGGAGATTTCCCAGCGCCGATGGCGGCCTGGCCCGATGACATAGGTGCTGGGCCGCTCGGGCTCGCAGTACTGCACGCTCACCCGAGGCAGTTTGGCCAGGCCATGGTCATTGACCTGTGCATCGACCACCAACCAGGCTTGGTCAAAACCCAGGTCGATCAGGCCCATGCCCAATTGCTCGCGCACCCCGCTGGACGCGCCATCGCAGGCCACCAGGTATTGGGCTTGTACGGTGTGCGCTTGGCCGTGATCGTCGGTGACAGCCAACTGCACACCGCTGGCATCTTGGTCGACCCGTTGCAAACGGTGTCCCAAAGCCAAGGTGACATGGGGCATGCGGGCAATCAGCGCGCGCAGTTGGCGCTCCAAGGCCGGTTGGTTGAACACCACCGATGGGAAATGCCCCAAAGGGTAGGGGGGTGCGATGGTGGACATGCATTTGATGAGTTGGCCCTCGACCCCGTAGAACTCCGAGTCGGTGAAGGGCTCCATGTGGTCTTGCATGCCCTTGTCCAAGCCCAATTGCTGCAAGGTGCGCAAGATTTCATGGTCCATGGCAATCGCGCGGGGCTTGTCATAGATGTGGTGCGCGCTGTCGCCAATCCACACCTTGAGGCCACGCTGGCCCAGCAGGGCAGCGCCCACTGCGCCGGTGGGGCCACAGCCCACGATGGCCACGTCGTAAAGCTTGTCGGCTTTGGGGTGCGAACGGGCCATGGTGGGGAATGGGTTCAATGCCGCTGCTGGGGCAAACGATGGGGGGTGTTCAAACCGGTGCAAAGCACACTGCGCGTTGGGCCCGCTTCAAGGCATCGCTGGGCGCTGCGGAAATGCCCCAATGGTCCACCCGGCCCGTGGGCCACTTCCAGTCCTCGGGCTGGCCAGATTGGTAGCTGTCGTCGATTTGTTGCACCTCAGCGGTGTACTCCACCACGATGTCAAAGGGGCCAATGAAGTAATTGAACGCGTTGTTGCCCGGCCCATGGCGGCCTGGTCCCCACTCAATGGGGTGGCCTGCGTCCTTGAGCCGTCCGCCACCGCGCATGACCGCATCGAGGTCGGGCATCAAAAACGCAATGTGGTTGAGCGCGTCGTTGTCGGTGTCGCCCAAAGCTATGCTGTGGTGGTCGCTGTTGCAGCGCATGAAAGCCATGATGCGGGTGCGATCGGACAGCGAAAAATCCAGCACCTGCTCCAAGAAAGCTTGGCTGGCGGGCACATCATGGGTGTTGAGCACCGCATGGGCCAATCGGATGGGGCGGTCAGGTGCTGCATCGGCAGAGGCATGGGTGGCATCGCCATGCACCAATTGGTAAACACGGCCATGGCCATCGACCACACACAGCCCCACACCACCGGCGGGATC
>RFNL01000009.1 GCA_009927195.1 Betaproteobacteria bacterium
CGCCAATGGCCTGCGGGCTGCGGTACCAATCCAAGCCTTCGTCGGGGTGATCGCCATAGGCATGGCGTTGGTACAAACCCCTGGCTTGCAAGCCCGCCTGTACTTGTTGGCTGTGCGTGGCACAGGCTTGCAGCACTTGGTTGAGGTTGGGGGCGTGCTGGGATTGGTCATAAGCCCAATCGAGTTGGGCTTGGCTGAGTTCTCGCCAAGGCGTGGGGGTGGGGATGTGCATGCGGGCGCGGGGCGTTCAGCGCCCTTGTTGGGCGTCGCGTTTCCACATCTGCCAGGGGCGGTCCAGGTGCTGGTCGCCCATCTCGGCGGTGGCACGGGCTTCGCCATCGGTGAGGTAAGTAATCTCGCCCAATGGCATGGACATGGCTTGCAAGCGGGCATTGTTTTCGGTGTAGATGGCGCGGTACACCACCTGCTGTATCGAACTGCCCACGGCCACGCTGCCATGGCCGCGCATCAAGGCCACGGGGTGATCGCCCAGCACCTCGGCCAAGGCTTTGCCCAAGGCATGGTTGCGCACCAAAAGGTCGGAGTTTTCGCCCGCGTTGTGGCGGATTTCGTAAACCGGTGTGGTCGCACCCAAAAAGCCGCTCATGTGGCAAATCGGTCGCAAGCGAGCGCCTGTCACACCAAATGGAATGACCGAGGGCGAATGGCTGTGGATGACCGCATTCACATCGGGGCGCAGTTTGTAGATTTCGCCATGGATGAAGCGCTCCAAGTAGGTCTTGCGGCCGCGCTCGTCGATCACATTGCTGTCAAGGTCACACACCAAGATGTCGTCGGCTTGCACCAGGGCGGGTGCCATGCTGCGGGCAATGAAAAACCGCTGCAGATGGGCTGGATCGCGCACACTGATGTGGCCAAAGCCATCGAGTACCCCTTGGTTGACCAAGATGTGGTTAGCCACCACCAAATCATCTATCAAGGCGGGATCGTGGGTTGTGTTCATGCGGCACTCCTGGTGTCAAAAGGGTTGAAAGAAAACGGGGATTGGGGCAACTGCCGCTCAGCGTGGGCAAGCAGCTTGCAACAAGGTTTGCACGCCGCTGGCCTGACCTGTGGCCCAGCAAGCGGCGATGGCGGCCTCGGCCCGTTGGGCGCCAATCACACCGTCGGCCAGGCGGTGGAACTTGGCTTCGAGTTGGGCATCGCTCATGGGGTTTTGCACCGAGCCAATGGCGTGTTCGACAAACACATGCACTTGTCGCCCATCTTTGAGGAGGGCGGTGACATCGGCCGATGCTTCGTCCATGCGGTCGTCCACCACCGCATGGACCTTGGCGCGCAAGGCCACGGTGTCGGCGCGGGTGACAAATGCATCTTCGTATTCTTCTTCGCCCGCGCGCCCGACCATCAAACCCGCGGCACAACCGTGGTAGACGCTGAACTTGGCTTGCAGGCCGTCAGCCGGGGTTTTCTTGCCGGTCAGCTCCAGCACCAGCGAATGCACTTTCAGGTCGATGCGCTCAATTTGATCCGGCGTGA
>RFNL01000103.1 GCA_009927195.1 Betaproteobacteria bacterium
ATGGGCAAAAGTCGGGTCATAGCTGACGCAATTGGGAATCGTGCCGGCCAGGATGTGGCTGTGACCGTCTTCGTGCTGCAAGCCTTCGCCATTGAGCGTGGTGCGACCCGAGGTGCCCCCCAGCAAGAAACCGCGCGCTTGCATGTCACCCGCCGCCCAGGCCAGGTCGCCAATGCGCTGGAAGCCAAACATGGAGTAATAAACGTAAAACGGGATCATGATGCGGTTGTTGGTCGAGTAAGACGTGGCCGCCGCAATCCAGCTGCTCATGCCCCCCGCTTCATTGATGCCTTCTTGCAGGATTTGACCGGCTTTGTCTTCCTTGTAGTACATCACCTGGTCTTTGTCGACGGGGGTGTACATCTGGCCATCGGGGTTGTAGATGCCGATTTGACGAAACAATCCTTCCATGCCAAAGGTGCGCGCCTCGTCCACCAAGATGGGCACCACCCGCGGGCCTATTGCCTGGTCACGCAGCAATTGGGTGAGAAAGCGCACATAGGCTTGGGTGGTCGAGATCTCACGCCCTTCGGCGGTCGGGTCGGTGATGGCCTTGAAGGTTTCCAAGGCGGGCACGGTGAATTGCTCATCGGCTTTGGTGCGCCGGTGGGGCAAATAGCCTCCCAAGGCTTGGCGGCGCTCGTGCAGGTAGCGCATTTCTGGTGTGTCATCGGCCGGTTTGTAAAAAGGCAGCTTGCCCAACTCGCTGTCGGGAATGGGAATGTTGAAGCGGTCGCGAAACGCTTTGATGTCTTCATCGGTGAGCTTTTTGGTCTGGTGCACGGTGTTTTTGCCCTCACCCGAAGAGCCCATGCCAAAGCCTTTGACGGTTTTGATGAGCAACACCGTGGGCTGGTGCTTGTGCTTGACCGCGGCGGCATAAGCGGCATAAACCTTTTGCGGGTCATGCCCCCCCCGACGCAAATTCCATATGTCGTCGTCGCTCATTTTGGCCACCATCTCCAAGGTGCGCGGATCGCGACCAAAGAAATGCTGGCGCACAAAAGCACCGTCGTTGGCCTTGAACGCCTGGTAATCACCGTCGACGGTTTCCATCATGATGCGGCGCAATGCGCCGTCTTTGTCGCGCGCGATCAATGGGTCCCAGTTGCTGCCCCAAATCAGCTTGATGACATTCCAGCCGGCGCCGCGAAATTCGCTTTCCAGCTCCTGGATGATCTTGCCGTTGCCACGCACCGGTCCGTCCAAGCGCTGCAAGTTGCAGTTGATCACGAAGATCAGATTGTCGAGTTTCTCTCGCGCGGCCAATCCAATGGCACCCAGCGACTCCACCTCATCCATCTCGCCATCG
>RFNL01000196.1 GCA_009927195.1 Betaproteobacteria bacterium
ACCGTGGGGAACTGCCAGAACTCGGGCATCAGCTTGGGGTGCGGGTAGCTCGATAGCCCCTTGCCTTCGACTTCCTGGCGGAAGTTCAGCAGCTGCTCCTCGCTCAAGCGCCCCTCGAGGAAGGCACGCGCATAGATGCCCGGCGCGCTGTGGCCCTGGATGTACAGCAGATCACCGCCGTGGGTGCCGCCCTTGTCGGTGTCGTCGGCGTGCCAGAAATGGTTGAAGCCGGCCGCAAACATGTGCGCCAGCGATTGAAAGGAACTGATGTGGCCACCCAGGTCGCCGCCGTCTTCGGGGTTCAGGCGATTGGCCTTGACCACCATGGCCATGGCGTTCCAGCGCATGTAGGCGCGCAAACGCTCTTCGATCTCAATGTTGCCTGGGCAACGTTCTTCTTGGTCGGGTTCGAGGGTGTTGACATAACCCGTGTTCGCAGAAAACGGCATGTCGATGCTGTTTTCGCGGGCATGTTCGAGCAGTTGCTCCAACAAGAAATGGGCACGCTCAGGGCCCTGCGCCTGGATCACGGCCGACAGAGCGTCCATCCACTCACGGGTTTCTTGGCTGTCTGTGTCGTTCAAGGCAAAGGTGCGCAAATCACTGGTCAAGGCTGACATTCCGGTCTCCTAAGTTGTTTTGATCTTGTACGCTGAAATCATCGCGTCCCCATTAAATTGTGCCATTTTTTCTTGCGTATTTCAAATAGTGCTTTTAAATTTTGTATTATGGAATTATCAGAAACACCTCGCTTTTCCCGCCAAACCCATGGGCTTGGGCTGACCTACACTCTTTGGTCATGGAATCATCACAAAGCCCGCGCTCGGCTCTCAAAGAGATCAGTCTGCTGTGGCATCACTGGTGGCGGCGCCAAACCCCCAGCCGACAGGACCGGTTTGCCTTTTTGGGCCCATTGACTGCGGTGATTTTGTTTTTTGCCGCCATCAGCAGCGCCTTTTGGTATTTGCGTTACGAAGAAATGGAACGTGAGCAAGAAAGTGTGCGCCGCGATGTGGAGTCTGCCCAGCAACAACTGCGCTTGCGCTTGATTGAACGGCAAGAACAATTGATGCGATTGGCAAGGGACGCATCCAATGGCGATATAGGGGTGCGCAATTTCACCAGCCAGGCCGAGGCATTGGTGACCCAATTTCCCGAGCTGTCGTCAATCAGTTGGCTCGATGCGAAAAGGCGCACACGGGCCAGTTATTCGGCAACCTCATCGCAAAAAGGCTTTTACCTGGGCGTGGGAGAAGTTTTAAACAACCCATCAGCCGTCAGTACTTTTGAATTGGCGCGCGAACTGCGCCGGGCCATGTATACCCCACCGCTGGCCGATGCAGGCCAGAAAGAGCGGACTTCGTTTGACCTTCAACTGCATGTGCCCATCTTCAGCAAAGGCAACTTTGAGGGCGTGGTGATGGCCGAATACGACATCGATGGGCTGATCCGCCATGCCGTGCCTGGCGACATCACCGCCCGGCATGCGGTATCCCTGATGGATGCAGCGGGCACGGTGCTGGCGGGACAAGCCATTGCCAACCGGGTGCACACCGGACCGGTCATGCCTTGGGCCATGGTTGCCAATGAATTTTCCGTTCCGGTCTCTCCGGTCGGTAACAGCTTGATCTTGCGCGCGCAAGCCTACCGCACATCACAGGGCCTGATCGGCAATGGTTTGTTTTGGCTGGTCGGCGCATTGAGCGTGATGACCGCTTGGATGCTGATAGGCAGTTGGCGCCACACCCGCCGCCGTCTGCAAGCCCAGCAAGCCCTGATAGCAGAAACCAACTTCAGGCGCGCGATGGAAAATTCCATTCTCACCGGCATGCGGGCGATGGACTTGCAAGGCCAAATCACCTACGTGAATGCCGCCTTTTGCCAAATGACAGGTTGGACCGAGCAAGAATTGGTCGGTTTGAAACCCCCCTTTCCCTACTGGCCCGATGAGGACCGCGATGCCCTGACTTTGCGCTTTCAAGAAGAACTTTCAGGCCGCACCAGCCCCAGCGGCATTCAGGTGCGGGTCAAGCGCAAAGACCGCAGCCTGTTTGCCGCCCGCTTGTATGTGTCGCCC
Organism: Betaproteobacteria bacterium; assembly: GCA_009927195.1. Lineage (GTDB taxonomy): Bacteria > Pseudomonadota > Gammaproteobacteria > Burkholderiales > Burkholderiaceae_C > Limnohabitans. The sequence continues at coordinate 2,078 of RFNL01000196.1, forward strand.
CTGATCGATGCACACGGTCAGCAAACCGGGTGGATGACATCGATGACCGACATCACCGAGCCCAACCGCATCCGAGACCAATTGGCCGCCTCCTACGAGCGATTCACCACCGTGCTGGAGGCATTGGATGCATCGGTGTCTGTGGCCCCCTTGGGCAGCGCAGAGCTTTTGTTTGCCAACGGCCAATACCGAATGTGGTTTGGCAACCAAGCCAATGGCCATTTGCAATTGATCGTTCAAGCCGGCATGCCCCCCCAAGACACCGATATTGAAAGCCAAGACATCGACTCCATGGCCGGTTTTCCCACCATGGGTATCACCACGGCACCGAGTGAAAACGCCGAAATATTCACCCCCACTCTGGGCAAATGGTTGGAGGTGCGATCGCGCTACCTCAACTGGGTCGATGGGCGATTGGCGCAAATGGTCATTGCCACCGACATCACTGCGCGACGCCAGGCCGAAGAGCAAGCGGCGTTACAAGCCGCCCGGGCCCAAAATGCCAGCCGCTTGATCACCATGGGTGAGATGGCCTCCAGCGTGGCCCATGAACTCAACCAACCACTGACCGCCATCAACAACTATTGCAATGGCATGGTCTCGCGTTTGAAAAGCGGCCACATCAGCGAACCCGACCTGCTCGCCGCCTTGGAAAAAACGGCACGACAAGCCCAGCGAGCGGGTCAAATCATTCAGCGCATTCGGGCTTTTGTGAAGCGCAGTGAGCCCAATCGAATCAACTCCGAGGTGGCCCCCCTGGTGTTTGAAGCTTTGGAATTGGCTGAAATCGAACTGCGCCGTCGCAATGTCCGGCTGAGCCGATTCATTGCCGATAAGTTGCCGCCCGTCGAAGTGGATGTCATATTGATCGAGCAGGTTTTGTTGAACCTGCTCAAGAACGCCGCCGAATCGATCGACCAAGCCCAACGACCATTTGACCGTCGCCATGTGGAACTCAAGGTCAGTTGCAAACGCTTGGGCGAGCAAGATGTGGTGGAGTTTTCTGTGACAGACACCGGTCAAGGCCTCTCCCCCCAAGCATTAGAACGTTTGTTCGAAGCCTTTTACTCGACCAAAACGGAAGGACTGGGCATTGGTTTGAACCTGTGTCGCAGCATCGTGGAGTCGCACATGGGTCGCATGCAAGCGCAGAACCTCTACAATGGAAATGATGTGTCAGGGTGTTGTTTCTCTTTCTGGTTGCCCGTGAGCACTCCGTCCCCTGAATCCATGGCGCAACCCGTTCCAGACTCCGGAGTATCTGCATGAGTTTGATTCCCAAAAAAGGCACTGTTTATGTGGTCGATGACGACGAAGCCGTGCGTGACTCACTGCAATGGTTGCTGGAGGGCAAAGATTACCGTGTGCGCTGTTTTGACTCGGCAGAGGGTTTTTTGAGTCGCTTTGATCCCCGCGAGGTGGCTTGCTTGATCGTCGACATCCGCATGGCTGGCATGACGGGTTTGGAGTTGCAAGACCGTTTGATGGAGTCCAAGTCGCCATTGCCCATCGTTTTCATCACCGGGCATGGCGACGTGCCCATGGCAGTGACCACCATGAAAAAAGGCGCGATGGATTTCATCCAAAAGCCTTTTGTAGAAGACGATCTGCTCCATTTGGTCGAGCGCATGCTGGAGCAAGCCAAAGCCTCTTTCGCAGACCACCAACAAGCCGCCAACCGCGATGCCCTGATGGCCAAACTCACTTCGCGCGAAGCCCAAGTGCTTGAGCGCATCGTGGCCGGTCGCCTGAACAAACAAATCGCCGACGATTTGGGCATCAGCATCAAAACGGTGGAGGCGCATCGCGCCAACATCATGGAAAAGCTCAATGCCAATACGGTTGCGGATCTGCTCAAAATTGCCCTGGGGCAAAACCCCGTCAAAGCCTGACGAATTGCCACCATCTTTCTCCCAACGCCCGTTTGATGCGGGCGTTTCACATGGCACATCCACATGACCGCTCGACTCATTGATGGCACCGCCTTGGCCAAGCATTGGCGCGATCAAGTCGCCCAAGATACCCTGGCGCTGAGAGCGCGAGGCCTTACGCCGGGCTTGGCGGTGGTGCTGGTGGGCGACAATCCGGCCAGTCAGGTCTATGTGCGCAACAAGGTCAAGGCCTGCGATCAGGCTGGGCTGCATTCCGTGCTGGCCCATCTGCCAGCCGACTTGAGCGAGGCGGCTTTGCTGGACAAAGTGGCGCAACTCAACCAGGACCCCACCATTCATGGCATCTTGGTGCAATTGCCTTTGCCGGCCCACATCAATGCACACAAGGTCATTGAGGCGATTGACCCGGCCAAAGACGTGGATGGATTTCATGTGGCCAGCGCGGGTGCCTTGATGACCGGTCTGCCCGGCTTTTGGCCCTGCACGCCGCACGGCTGCATGAAGATGCTCGAGCACATTGGCTACCCCTTGAGCGGCAAACATGCGGTGGTGATTGGTCGCAGCAACATCGTGGGCAAGCCCATGGCCCTCATGCTGCTGGCCCAAAACGCCACCGTGACTATTTGCCACAGCCGCACCACCCACCTCAAAGCCATGTGTTTGCAAGCCGATGTCATCGTTGCTGCCGTGGGCCAGCGCAACACTGTCAGCGCCGACATGGTCAAACCGGGCGCAGTGGTCATTGATGTGGGCATGAACCGGGATGAAGCAGGCAAGTTGTGCGGCGATGTGGACTTTGCGGGGGTTGGACAAGTGGCCGGATACATCACCCCCGTGCCCGGCGGTGTTGGCCCCATGACGATTGCCATGTTGCTGGTCAACACCTTGGAATCGGCAAAACGCCGCTTATCTGTTTGACACCATGAACACTGCCAGCAATCCCTTGCTTGACTTCACCGACCTGCCCTTGTTCAAGTCGGTCACTGCCAAAGACATTCCTGCCGCGCTGGACACCTTGTTGGAGAAGGCAGAACAAGCTTTGGCCCAGGTTTGTGCAGACGACTTTCCGGCGCAATGGCAAGCCATGTCGCAGGTGCTCGATGTCGCCGCCGAACAACTGGGTCGCGCCTGGTCGGTGGTGGGTCATTTGCAGGCCGTGGCCGACGAGCCCGAACTGCGTGCCGCCTACAACGCGGCCTTGCCCAAGGTGACGGAGTTTTGGACCCGCATGGGCGCCAACGATCGCTTGTACGCCAAATACAAAGCATTGGACCCGGCCCGACTCACGCCAGAGCAACAACAAGCGCGCAGCAATGCCCTGCGCAATTTTGTTTTGTCGGGCTCGGAGTTGAGCGGCGAGGCCAAAACCCGTTTTGCCACCATCCAGGAGCGGCAGGCTGAACTGAGCCAAAAATTCAGTGAAAACGTTTTGGATGCCACCGATCAATGGTCCTTGCTGGTCAGTGCAGCCGATATGTCCGGCGTGCCCGAGGACGTCTGCAAAGCCACTCAGGCAGCGGCACAGGCCCAAGGCCAAAGTGGTCATTTGCTGAACCTCAAAATGCCTTGTTACTTGCCAGTCATGCAGTATGCCCACAGCAGCGCCTTGCGTGAAAAAGTTTACCGCGCCTATGTCACCCGTGCCTCTGACCAAGGCGACCAACCCGAATTGGACAACACCGCCCTGATCCGAGAAATTTTGGCCTTGCGCCAAGAAGAGTCCCAACTGTTGGGTTTTCCCCATTTTGCCGAGCTATCGCTGGCCAGCAAGATGGCCCCATCGCCCCAGCATGTGGTTGATTTTTTGCGCGATTTGTCCCGACGTGCCCGCCCCAGCGCCGAGCGCGATGTGCAAGAAATGCGCGACTTCGCGGCCCAGCACTTGGGACTGAGCGACCCCCAAGCCTGGGACTGGACCTACATTGGCGAAAAGCTTAAAGAGGCGCGCTACGCCTTCAGCGACCAAGACGTCAAGCCATACTTCACCGCGCCCAAAGTGCTTGCCGGCCTGTTCAAAATTGTGGAAACCTTGTTCGAGGTCAGCATCCGGGCCGATCAAGCCCAGCTGTGGCACCCCCATGTGGGCTTTTACCGGATGGAACGCGATGGCCAATTGGTGGGTCAGTTTTACCTGGACCCCACAGCGCGCGCTGGCAAACGCGGCGGGGCCTGGATGGACGATGTGCGTGCGCGCTGGTTACGCCCAGACACGGGTCGACTGCAAACCCCTGTGGCCCACCTGGTGTGCAATTTCGCCGATGGCGTGGACGGAAAACCAGCCTTGCTCAGCCATGACGATGTGATCACCTTGTTCCATGAGTGCGGCCACGGTCTGCATCACTTGCTCACCCAGGTCAATGAACGC
>RFNL01000185.1 GCA_009927195.1 Betaproteobacteria bacterium
GCGAGGTGCGTGCCGAGGTGTCGGTGCTGCCGTCCCCCGCTTGGGGCCGCACACCCCACAGCTTCAGCCACATCTTTGCAGGCGGTTATGCGGCGGGCTACTACAGCTACAAGTGGGCCGAGGTCTTGTCGGCCGATGCCTATGCCGCTTTTGAAGAAAGCGCTTTGGCCGACGGACAAGCCAGCATCGAGACGGGGCGGCGTTATCGCCAAGAAATTTTGGAAGTCGGGGGGAGTCGCCCGGCGATGGCGTCTTTCAAAGCCTTTCGTGGCCGTGAACCTCAGCTGGATGCCTTGCTGCGCCACCAAGGCATGCTGACCAGCACCCCCTGAAAAGCACACGCGGGCGGAGCCCAGCAAAAATCGACAATCCCGGAGGGCATGTCCCTGGTTGCTGGCAAAGCCTCAAAAAGTCAGGGTCTTGACCCCTGTGGCCGTGCCCAACAGGCACACATGGGCTTTTTGGTGGGCAAACACACCCACCGTCACCACGCCGGGCCACTGGCTGACGCGGTCTTCAAAAGCCAGCGGGTCGTCAATCGCCAAACCGCGCACATCCAAGATGTGTTGGCCGTTGTCGGTCACCAGGGGTTGGCCACCAATCAATCGCAACGCGGCTTGACCGCCCATTTGTGCAAAGCGGCGCACCAATGGGGCTGCGGCCATCGGGATCACCTCCACCGGCAAGGGAAACGCCCCCAGGGTTTGCACCTGTTTGCTCTCGTCGGCGATGCAGACAAACCGTTGGGCCATGGCGGCAACAATTTTTTCGCGGGTCAGTGCGGCCCCACCGCCCTTGACCATGAAACCCTGGCCATCGATCTCATCGGCCCCGTCGATGTACACCGATAAGCCCTCTACCGCATGGGCTTGGAGCACCGGGATACCCAAGGCCAACAAGCGCTGGGTCGAGGCCTCAGAGCTCGACACCGCGCCCGGAATGGTCTCGCGCACGCTGGCCAGGGCCTCAATGAATTTGTTCACCGTAGAGCCCGTGCCCACGCCCAGCACCTGACCCGGCACCACATGGGCCAATGCCGCACGACCGACCAAGGTTTTCAATGCATCTTGACTCAAGGGCGAGGCGTTGGGCTCGTGGCGCATGGGAGAGAATCTGGGGCTTGTATCAAAGTCAGGGATTATCCATGTCACTGCTGCCCTATGCCTTTGCCCGCCCGTTTTTGTTTGCCATGGAAGCAGAGGATGCGCACGACCACGCCATGGCCTGGTTGGCCCGCAGCCAAAACACGCCCTTGCAATGGGGCTATGCCCAGCGCCAGGTCTTGGACCCGCTGACCTTGGCCGGTTTGACCTTTCCCAATCGGGTGGGCTTGGCGGCGGGTTTGGACAAAAACGCCCGTTGCATCGATGCGTTTGCTGCCATGGGCTTTGGTTTTATTGAGGTGGGTACCGTCACGCCGCTGGGCCAACCCGGCAACCCCAAACCGCGCCTGTTTCGCTTGCCTGCGTCGCAGGCTTTGATCAATCGATTGGGTTTCAACAACGATGGTTTGGCCGCGTTTGTGGCGAATGTGCAGCGCGCCCGTTGTCGCCAAAGCGGTGCCGATTCACCGATGTTGCTGGGCCTGAACATCGGCAAGAACGCCAACACCCCCATCCAGCGTGCGGTGGACGATTACCTCACCTGCCTGGACGGCGTCTACCCCCATGCGGACTATGTGACGGTCAATATTTCCAGCCCCAACACGCAAAATCTGCGCAGCCTGCAAAGCGATGAAGCCTTGGAGGGTTTGATCGGTCACCTCACCGAACGAAGTGCATTGCTGGCACAGCGCCACGGCAAAGCGATTCCCATGTTCATCAAAATCGCCCCTGATTTGCAACCCGATCAAGTGGCCGTGATTGCCGCTACCTTGCTGCGACACGGTGGCACAAACGGTGTCACTTGGGGTGTGATCGCCAGCAACACCACCACTGATCGACAAGCGGTGCAAGGCCAAATGCACGCCAACGAAGCCGGGGGCCTGTCGGGTGGCCCCGTGTTGGCCAAAAGCAATGCGGTGATCGGCCAGTTGCGCGCGCAATTGGGTGCGAACTGTCCCATCATTGGGGTGGGCGGTATTTTGAGCGGTGCCGATGCACTGGCCAAATTAAAGGCCGGGGCCGATGTGGTGCAAATTTACACCGGGCTGATTTACCGTGGCCCCGGGCTCATCACTGAAGTGGCCCAAGCGCTGCTGGCCAGCAAGGGATGAATGGGCTCACTGCCGAAGTTGCCATGACCAACTCAGGGGCGCGGCGCCGCTTGCGGCGCGTCCGCCGGTGCATCGGTGGGCTGGATGCCGATGGTCTGGAAGGTGCGTGCTGATGTGGCCTGCGCTTGGGTCAGGGTCGCGGTAAATTGCTCGGGCGTGCCCGGGATGGTCTCCAGAAACCCCTGTTGTGCAAATCCCTGGAAGGAGGGGCTCGACAACGCCTTGTTCAGTTCGGCGTTTAACCGGGCCACGACAGCGTTGGGCGTTTTGGCCGGAGCGTACAGGCCCCAGAAAGTGCCCAGGTTGGGGTCGCTGTTGGACTCGCCCAGGCTGGCGGTGTTGGGAAAGCCCACAGCACGCCGGTTACCCGTGACGGCAATCAGCTTGACCTTGCCAGCCTCGGCCGCCGGTTTTGCAATCGCCAGGCTGCTGTAAGCCAGGTTCACCTCGCCCGTCATCACGGCCAAAAAGGACGGGCCCGCCCCCTTGTAGGGTACAGGCGTCATTTGCACACCGGCCTGTCGGGTGATCCAGGCGTAGTAAATCGCCGGCAAGCTGCCCGGTCCCCAGGTCGCAAAGCTCAGCGCACCAGGTTTGGCGCGAGCCAGAGCCAGCACCTCAGCCAGGTTGTTGGCAGGCAGCGTGGGCGTGGCCACAATCACATCGTTAGGGGTGCGCACCACGCCACCAATGGCGACAAAGTCGCCTTTGGGGTCATAGGGCAATTTATTGAACAGCAGAGGGTTGAACACCAGACTCTGGTTATCGGTCAGGCACAGGGTGTAGCCGTCGGGGATGGCCCGCGCGCAGGCCGTCATGCCGATCAAGGTGCCAGCACCAGGGCGGTTTTCGACCACGACCTGTTGGCTCAGCGAATCGGACATCAGCCGCGCCAGGTTGCGGGCCAGCAAATCGGTCAGGCCGCCGGGAGAGGTGGACGCAATGATGCGGATCGGTTTGGTGGGGAAGGTGTCGGTTTGCGCCAGGGCGGACTGTGCCATGCAAGCAGCCAGCAACAGGGCGGTGAGGATGTTGCATGGCACTTTTCGCAATGTCTTTTCAATCATGTATAAAGGAGTGGCATAGCCAGTGGTCGGACAGACTCAATGATATGCCTTTCGGTGCAGCCAATCCCCCATTGACGCGGCGCGGTTGCGCATGGTGGACACTCGACCCTGCTGCCGTCAATTCGATTCAAAGTGTCAACCCCCTCAACCTTGGCCGAACCCCGGCTCCCTGTGAAGTCACTTGCCAATGAAAAAAATATATTTGGCTTTGTATTTGGCAACGGGCTGTTTGTTCGCGACAACGGCCATTTCGCAAGACAACCAACCCCCTGCATGGGGTCCAGAAATGGCCAGGGTCATCGTGGGCGCATCGCCTTATTCTTCCGCCGACATCACCATCCCTGTTCAGGTGTTCAAACCCTCCAAAGACCAAGCCGGTCAAACCAAAGAAAAATGGCCTGTGGTCATTTTTTCACATGGCCGATCGGGTTCGCCCGCTTCAAGGGCAGCGCAAAAGAATCCTGTGAGTTTGAATGTGGTCCGCTATTGGCTCAGCAAAGGATATGCCGTGGTTGCAGCCATCCGCCCAGGCTATGGGGACAATACCTCAGAGGACCCTGAAGACCATGGGGCGCGACCGAACGGGAGCAGTTGTACGGGCAGAGCTGATTTCGATAAGACCGCCAACGCCGCAAGCCACGCCGTCAAAGCCGTCCACGCTTGGTTGATTTCCCAAAATTGGGTCGATCAAAACCATCTCCTTTTGGTGGGCCAATCCGTTGGCGGATTGGCAACGGTCGCGGCCTGCGCTCAAAACTGGCCTGGGGTGAGGGGTTGCATCAATTTTGCCGGGGGAACAGGCGGCAACCCCAATACGTCGCCGGGTCACTCATGTCGCCCTGACCGACTTGGCGCAGTCTTGAGCAACTTTGCCAAAACAACGAAGGTTCCCAGTCTTTGGCTCTACTCTGCAAACGATAAGTATTGGGGTGAAGAAGCGCCCAAAGTTTGGTTCAAAGCGTTCACTGACGCTGCGCGCGCAGCGGGTCAAACAGCACCCGCGGAATTTTTTGCGGCCCCTCCAGTGGGTGACGATGGTCACTTGCTTCAAAACATGGGCGGCAGATTTTGGTTCCCCGCTGTCAATGCGTGGTTGGCTCAAAATGGGCTTTGATTCCGCGCTGATGCCCCATCTTTTGAGTCATCGACTGATTGTCAATTTTGCGGCACCGCCAACCGGTCCAACACGGCCTGTGCAATGGCCAGCGAACTGGTCAAGCCGGGCGACTCAATGCCAAACAGGTTGACCAAGCCAGGCAATCCATGGTCGCTCGGGCCTTGCAGCACAAAATCGGCTGGCGCTTGGCCAGGCCCTGAAATTTTGGGTCGAATGCCTGCATAGCCCGGTTGCAGCGCGCCATCGGGTAAACCGGGCCAGTAGTTGCGCACCGCAGTGTAAAAAGCCGCTTCGTGTTCGGTGGAGACCCGCAAATCTTGCGGGTCATCGACCCATTGCACATCGGGCCCAAACTTGGCTTGCCCGCCCATGTCCAGCGTCAGGTGCACGCCCAGCCCAGCCGCTTCGGGCACGGGGTAGATCAGGCGCGAAAAAGGGGCCCGCATCCCCAGGGTGAAGTAATTGCCTTTGGCGTAATGCGCGGTGGGCACTAGGTCGACATTCAAACCGCTGAACTGGCGCGCCAATGCAGGGGCCGACAGGCCTGCCGAGTTGATCAACCGGTGGGTGAGCAGTTCGCTGCCATCGGCCAAGCGCAACACCCAACCCGATGGGTGTGCAAGGGCTGCCAGCACCTGGGCGTGGCACACCACGATGCCACCCGCGTTTTCAAAGTCGCCTTGCAAGCTGAGCATGAAGGCATGGCTGTCCACAATGCCGGTGCTGGGTGAATGCAAAGCCGCCACACACGACAGCGCGGGCTCCATTGCCTGGGCCTGCTCGGCGCTGATCATCACCACATCGCTCACCCCATTGGCGTGGGCTTTTTCCAGCAAGGCTTGCAAACCCGGCAGTTGTGACGCGTCGGTGGCCACCACCAATTTGCCACAGCGGCGGTGTGGCACGCCGCGCTCGGCAGCATAGGCATAGAGCATGTCGCGCCCTTGCACGCACCAGCGGGCCTTGAGCGACCCTTTGGGGTAATAAATGCCCGCGTGAATCACCTCGCTGTTGCGCGAACTCGTGCCCGTGCCAATGGCCGATGCCTGCTCCAGCACCAGCCACTGCCGCCCGGGTTGGGCCATAGACAGCGCGCGCCCCACCGCCAAGCCCACCACGCCGGCCCCTACCACCACCCCATCGACTTGGTCCAATTGCAATGTCCTTGCCAAAAAAATAGCGCCACAAAGGGCGCTATTTTGGTCCATGCAGGGCAGCACCCCTGTGCATGGCATCAACGCTTTTTGGCAGCAGGACTGGCCTTGGCGGTGCCGGGCATGGCTTGGGCCATTTGGTTCACATTCGACAGCAACATTTCATTGGCTTGTTGAACGGCTTTTTGCACCGAGCTCAATGCGGTGTTACCAGCGGCAACAGCAGCTTTCAAGGCCTGCGATGCGGCCTCGGTGCCGGCCGGTGCGTTTTGGGTCAGGTTTTTGACCAAGGCTTCAACTGCGGCCTGGGCTTGCCCGACTTGGCCTTCGACCACTTGACCGATTTGGCCACCCGTGTGTTGGGCAATGTCAAACAACTGGCGGTTGTAAGCAACGGCTTTTTCGGCCAAGGGTTGGAACATTTTCGATTGCAAGGCCAACAGCTCTTGGGCATCGCGCACCGACATCAAGGATTGGGTTTGGTGTTGGGCATCGCTCAGAGCCGCTTTGGCTGCGCTCAAATTGAGTTCGATCAGTTGCTCGACACCGGCAAACGCCTTGGAGGTCAATCCGGCGAGGGTTTCGAGGTTGGCTTTGTTGGCGGCCAGAATTTGCTCAGGGGTCAGGTTCATGGTTTGCTCCATAGTCATCAGGGGTGGTGTGCAACAAGTGCAGTGCTGCAAATTTGACAGAATTATAGAAATGCTCTGCGAAAAAACCGCATTGTTTTCGTTTTTAGAGGCGACAAACTAAGTGTCCATCGCAATGAACACTCACAGCCCCAGATTGACGCAAAGTTGGCGAAAAGAGCCCTGCACCTGTTGGGGTAAGGCTGTCACCGATCAGACGGGCCCGCGATGAGCGATCAGTAAGATCGCGGCAAGCCCAAGACGTGTTCAGCGATGTACGACAAAACCATGTTGGTCGAGATGGGGGCCACTTGGTACAAACGGGTTTCGCGAAATTTGCGCTCCACGTCATATTCGGCGGCAAAGCCAAAACCCCCGTGGGTTTGCAAGCAGGCATTGGCAGCCTCCCAGGAGGCATCGGCGGCCAGCAATTTGGCCATATTGGCTTGTGCCCCACAGGGTCGACCGGCATCGAACAAACGCGTGCCTTCATAGCGCATCAAGCTTGCGGCCTCGACATTGATGTGGGCGCGCGCTATCGGAAATTGAATGCCTTGGTTTTGGCCGATCGGCCGATCGAAAACGCGCCTGTCGTTGGCGTAGTTTTTCGCTTTCTCGACAAACCAATGGCCGTCGCCCACGCATTCAGCGGCGATGAGCAATCGCTCGGCATTGAGTCCGTCGAGGATGTACTTCAAACCCTGGCCCTCTTCGCCAATGCGGTTTTCGACCGGAATTTCCAAGTTGTCAATGAACAACTCGTTGGTCTCGTGGTTGACCATGTTGCGAATGGGCTTGGCGATGATGGTCTTGTCCATCTCAGGCCGAACATCGACCAAAAAGACCGACAAGCCTTCGGTTTTTTTCTTCACCTCGGCCAAAGGCGTGGTGCGGGCGAGCAACAGCATGTAATCGGAGTGCTGGATGCGCGAGGTCCACACCTTTTGCCCATTGACCACATACTGGTCACCCTTGCGCACCGCCATGGTTTTGAGTTTGGTGGTGTCCGATCCGGTGGAGGGCTCGGTCACCGCCATGGCTTGCATGCGCAACTCGCCGCTGGCGATCTTGGGCAACAAAGCCTCTTTTTGGGCTTTGGAACCATGGCGCACCACGCAGCCCATGACATACATTTGCCCGTGGCATGCGCCTGAGTTACCACCCGCGCGGTTGATCTCCTCCATGATCACACTGGCTTCGGTCAGGCTCAGGTTAGAACCACCGTACTCTTCGGGAATCAGGGCCGACAACCAACCGGCTGCGGCCAGCGCGTTGACAAATTTTTCAGGAAACGCGCGGGCCTCGTCCAGCTCTTGCCAGTAGCGCGAATCAAACTGGTTGACCACGCTGCGCACACCAGCGCGCAACTCTTCGTAGGGATCGTGAGGGTTCATGGAAAGACCTTATGGGCTGGGGTTGGCGTACATCTGACCGCCATCGACATTCAACACCGTGCCGCTCAAATAACCGCTGACAGGCGAAGCGCCCACAACGGCCAAGCGAGCGATTTCATCGGGCTCGGCCATGCGGCCAAACGGCAGGGACCGGGTCAACTCCATCCAGCGCTGGGCATCGCCCCACTTTTTCTCGGCTTGTTGTTGCAACATGGTCTGCATGCGATCGCTGCGGGTGGGTGAAGGGTTGATGCCAAATACACGCACCCCGCGGCGCACCGTACCCCCGCCCAAACCCTGGGTGAATGCGATCAACGCCGCATTGGCGGCAGCGCCGCAAATGTATTCATAGCGGGGTGCCACACCGGCCATGCCAATGATGTTGCAAATCACGCCATGCCCACGCTGCTCCATGGTGGGCAAGTAAGCGCGGGTGAGATTCACATAGCTGTAGAGCTTGAGGTCCCAGGCATCGCGCCAGCGCTGCTCGGTGATGTCGTGCAAGGTGCCGCCCGGAATGGCACCGGCGTTGTTGACCAGCACATCGACCGGACCGACCGATTGGAACAACCGCTCGGCCGAACCTGCCGCACCCAAATCGGCTTGCACCGGCAAAGCCTGCACACCGCTGCTGTCTTGAATAGCTTGCACCGCCTTGGCCAAATGACTGCTGTCGCGAGAGACCACAATGGGCAAAGCCCCCTCTGCGGCAAACGCCTGGGCAATCGCCAGTCCGATGCCACGCGATCCGCCTGTAACGAGCACACGCTGTCCTGTTAATTTCAAATCCATGGGTTTCCTCAGTTGGGGGAGATTCAGGCCGCGGGTGGCGGCACTTGGGCGCGGTACCAAGCCGCAATGTCTTTACCGGTCATGAAGCACACGCCAGGGGTGGCCATCAACAGGTCCAACATCTTTTCAAAACTTTGAAAGCGGTGCGGCACACCGATCAAGTGCGGGTGCAAGCCAATGGCCAGCACGCGGGGGTGTTGCTGCGACTCGCGCTTGAACAACTCCAAGGTGCGGGTCAAGCGCATGAGCATCTCGTCTGAACTGTGGCGCTCCACCGCGTAAATGATGGAGTCGTTGATTTCCAGGTTGTAGGGCATGGACATCAAAGGACCGTGCTGGGTGCGCATCCAGTTGGGCACATCATCGACCACCCAATCAAACACGTACTCAATGCCCAATTTTTTCAAAATATCGGGGGTTTCGTAGGTTTCGCGCAAACCAGGGCCCAGCCAGCCCAAGGTGCGCACACCGGTGAACGACTCCAGGATGTCCAGGCAGGTTTTGATCAAGCCCTCTTCGGACTGCGTTTCGTGGTTGATGGCTTTTTGGTGCAGGCCGTGGCCGATGAATTCCCAACCCGCATCGCGCATGGCCAGAGCCGCACGCGGGTAGGCCTCGATCACACCGGCGTTGAAACTGGTGGAAGCGGGCAAACCCCGGCTTTGAATGGCATCGATGATGCGCGGCAAACCTGCGCGCATGCCATAGTCGGCCCAGCTGAAGTTGGGCACATCGGGAATGGTTTCTTTGCCATGCGGCGGTGTGATGATGGTGCGCGGCATGCTGGCATCGAACTGCCAATGCTCCACATTCACCACCAAGTGCACCATGATCGCCCCTTGCGCCGGCGGCTTGAGGGCGGGGCCTTCGTTGGAGAAGCGATAGGGAATGCGTGGATTAGCCATGGTCATGCCGGATCAGGTTGAGGATGTCGAGCTTCATCGTCGCAAATGCTTCGCTCGCTGTCAGGGCCACACTGCGTGGCCTGGGCAGGTCGACCTCGATGCGCTTTTGAATGCGCCCAGGGCGGGCCGACATGACATAAATGGTGTCTGAGAGAAAAATCGCCTCGTCAATGTCGTGGGTCACAAAAATGATGGTGGGCTTGAGTTGTTGCCACACTGACAGCAGCAGCTCTTGCATGGTCAGGCGGGTTTGCGCATCCAGCGCCCCAAAGGGTTCGTCCATCAACAAGACTTGCGAGCCCAGGGTCAAGATGCGGGCAATGCCCACGCGCTGGCGCATGCCGCCTGACAGTTGCACCGGCAAATGGTTTTTAAACTCCGACAAACCCACGATGTCGAGCATTTCGTGGGCGCGCTTTTCGTACTGGGCTTTGGGCAAACCTTGCACCTGGGGACCAAATACCACGTTGTCCCACACACTCAACCAGGGAAACAAGGCCGCTTCTTGGAACACCACACCACGGTCCGGTCCAGGCTGGCTGACCACCGCGCCAGCCACTTGCAGCAAACCCGATGTGGGCTGCTCAAAACCGGCCACCAAATTCAGCAAAGTCGACTTGCCGCAACCCGAGGGCCCGAGCAAAGCGACAAATCGCCCGGCGTGCACATCCAGGTCGATGCCTTCCAAGGCCTTGACCGGCGGGTCGCCTGGATAGGTTTTGTTCAGTTGTTGAACGCTGATGTGGGACATGGCAATGAAGGGTCCATTAAGGCTCAGTGGCTTTGCAAAATGCGCCAGTTGAGCATGCGTCGCTCAATGGCCACGATCAGGCGATCGCTGATGAAGCCCATCATGCCAATCGAGACCATATCGGCCAACACAATGTCCATTCGGCCCACGTAATAGGCATCCCAAAGCACATAGCCCAGGCCTGACTTCACGGCCACCATTTCAGAAACAATCACCGCCGTCCAGGAAATGCCCAGACCGATGCGCAATCCGGTGAAGATGGACGGCATGGCGGCTGGCAACACCACCCGCCACAACAGTTGTTGACGGCTCGCGCCCATCATCAGGGCAGCGCGCACCCAATTGCGCTCGACATCGCGCGCACCTTGGGTGGTGTTGACCACGATGGCATAAAAGCCACCCAGAAAAATCAGGAACACAGAGCCAATGTCGCGGATGCCAAACAAGGCGATGGAAAACGGCAACCAGGCGGTGATGGGAATCGGCCGCAAGCTTTGCACCATCGGGTCGACCAGCTGCGAAAACAGCCGGCTCCAACCAATGAGCAAACCCATGGGCACACCCACCACCGCGGCCAAGGCAAAACCTTGACTCACCCGCATGGAGGAGTACTGCACATTCGACAACCAGGTCCCCAGATAGGGGTTTAAACCCATACCGGGAGAGGCAAATATCCAGTCATGCCAGCCTTGCAGCACCTTCCAAGGGGTGGGCACAATACCGGCCATGTCGGGTCGGCTCCCAGCCCATTGCCAAAAGCACAACACGGCCACTGGGATGAACCAGGCCTTGGCGATCAAGGAGGCCTGGTCCCAGGGTTTCCAGGTCGTGTTGCGCATGGTGGCTTACTTGCGCAACTCGACGGCCATGGCATCGTCGTACAAATCGGCGGCTTCTTTGGCCACGTCTTTTTGTACGATGCCTTGCTTGAAAGCGGCTTCGGCCAAACGCCCCACCTGGTCTTTGCTCAGCACACCACCGAGCTTGATGATCTTGGCCGACTCCTTGGTCACGGTCAATGGCAAACCGGTGTACTTGGCGTAGGCATCGGCAAACTGATCAATATTTTTGGCCATTTGCTCTTCGGCCTTTAAATAAGCCCACAAGAAGCGGCGCACCAGTTCTTTTTTGGTGTTCATGGCTTCGCCAGAAGCGGCCAACATGCCCAACTCGGAACCCACCGCGCGCGACTGGCTGTAGTCCATCTTGCGCGCAAACACCGCATCGCCTTCGGCCACGGCCTGCGACTCAAAGGGCTCCCACAACACCATGGCATCGATATCGCCGCGCTTCATGGCCTGCACAAAAGCAGTGCCGCCACCTTGCACGTTGACGGGCGAGAAGGTGTTGTAGGGAATGTTCTTTTCGATCAAGGTCATGGCCCACTGGAACCAAACCGCAGAGCCCGGTGCAATGGCGATTTTTTTGTCCTTGATGTCAGACCAGTCATCGATCTTCACGCCTTTTCTCACCACCAGGTACTTGGGCGAGCTGCCCACGCCGGTCAGACCAATCAGGTTTTTGCTGCCCTGGGCGGCGACGATGGCCAAGTCGCCCGGGCCCACGGCCGACACATCAACCGAGTTGGACAACAAGGCGGTGCGGGCGTCGGCGTAGCGCACAAACTCGGCCCGCTTGACCTCGATGTTCATCTTTTTCAGCTCCTCCTCGACCAGCAACATGGGTGAGAGATGACCGACTTTCACAAAACCAATGGTCAGGGTTTCTTTTTGCTTCATGGGGGCGGGGGCAGGGGCCAGCGCCAATGCACTCAAACCGGTCAAGGCGAGAACAACACCAAACAATGCTTTGTAACTTTTCATGGGGTCTCCTGGGGTTAACAGCTGGCACAAGCCATGGAACATGAGGGTGCGAAAACCAGCCCAAAATTCGCACCCACACAACACTTGCAAGAAAACGGCATCACACCACCCCTTGCTCGTGAAACTTTGCAATTTCCGCGCCCGAATATCCGATATCGGCGAGCACCGCATCGGTGTGTTCGCCCCATCCTGGGGCGCTGGTGCGCACCTCGGCGGGGGTGCGCGACAAAGACACGGCTTGGGTGATGTAGTGCTTGCGCCCATGCGGCGTGTCCAGGGCTTGGGTCACGCCCAAATGCTTGACCTGGGGGTCTTGCATCACTTGAGGCACGGTGTAGACGGGGCCCGCGGGCACACCCACCTGGTTGAGCCCGTCGACCCAGTGCTGCACGGTCTGGGTGGAAAAAATTTCGTTGAGCAAGGCATTCAAGCGGGGCCGGTGCGCCACCCGCAAAGCCTCGGTGGTGAACTCAGGGTCGGCCAACCACTCGGGCTTGTCCAGCAACTCACACAAGCGCTTCCAGTTGCCCTGGCCAGAAGCGCCCAAATTGAATGGGCCATCGCTGGCGGTAAACAAGCCCATGGGCGAACTGGTGGGGTGGTTGTTGCCCTCTTGCACAGGCACATTGCCATCGTTGATGTAGCGCGCCACTTGAAAATCCATCATGGCAATTTGCGCGTGCAACAAAGAACTGTGCACCCACTGGCCACGACCAGACACTTCACGCTCGTGCAAGGCCGCCAAAATGCCCAAGGCGCAGTACAAACCGGCACTCAGGTCAGCCACCGCCAAACCCGCACGAATTGGGCCGCTGTCGCCGTCTCCGGTCACACTCATCAAACCACCCATGCCTTGGATGATTTGATCAAAGCCAGGGCGATGGGCATACGGTCCGTCTTGGCCAAATCCAGAAATGCTGGCCAAGATGATGCGTGGATTGACCCGCGCCAAGTCTTCGTAGCCCAAGCCCAGTTTGTGTTTGACATCGGGCCGCCAGTTCTCCACCAGCACATCGGCCTGAGCCACCAGGCGCATCAAAATTTCCAGCGCACCGGGTTTTTTCAGGTTCAGGGTGAGCGAGCGTTTGTTGCGGTTGAGGTTTTGAAAGTCGCCACCGTCTCGGTTGGCCGCAAACAAGACCTCATTGGGGTCCACACCAGCCGGCGGTTCGATGCGAATCACATCGGCACCAAAGTCGGCCAGCACGCGCACGCAGTTGGGGCCAGAGCGTACGCGAGAGAGGTCCAGAACCTTGAATCGGGCCAGGGCTCGGTGGGCGGCAGGCAGGTGCATGGCGGGATTAAATATATTTATAAACTGATTAAGGTATATTTTGACACGGGTTTTGATACCCTTTTAAAAACCCTCATAGCGCAGCCTTGCACCCACAAAATATGAAAGCCAGCGAACAAATCCGCTCCCGACTGGAAATGGCGATTGCTGCTGGCGAACTGCAACCCGGCGACCCGATCGACGAGGCTGCGCTGGCGCGCCAATACAAAGTCTCACGCACACCGGTGCGCGAGGCGATGCTGGCCTTGCAAGCGCAAGGCGTGCTCAGCAACTTGCCGCGCAACGGCATGATCGTGCGCAAAATGGATTTGCAGCAATTGCTCTCGCTGTGGGAGTTGCTGGGCGAACTCGAAGGAGTCGCCGTGCGTTTGGCCTGTGAGCGCATGGACAGCGCCGAATTGCGCACCTTGAAAAAACGGCACACGGCTTCCAAAAAAGCGGCCACCAAAGACGATGTGGCGGGTTGGCAAGAGGCCAACCTGGGTTTTCACGAGCATTTGTACCAATGTGCGCGCAACCCATTTTTGCGCCAAGAGGTGCTGCGCCTGCGCTCACGCACCGGCATTTACCGCCGCCATGCCTTCGGGGCCTTGGGGCAAATTCAGGCCTCTTTTGACCAGCACGCCACCATCGTGGCAGCGATTGAAGCGCGCGATGCCAACCTGGCCACCGAATGCATGCGCGCCCACATGCGCCCAGGCCGAGATGCCAAAAGCCTCAACGACTTCATCATCAGCTTGCCCCAAACGCTGATGGATACCGCCTGAGAGTGGTCAAAGGCCTCAGTGCTGCTCGGCCAACATGCCAAAGCCCGGCAAGGGGTCGCGCAAACCCAGGCGGCGCAAGGCCAACCAATAAGTGGCCACGTTCACGCCAATCAGGGG
>RFNL01000109.1 GCA_009927195.1 Betaproteobacteria bacterium
GGTGGGCTTGCAGACGATGGCATTGTAGGTCTGCCACCCCCGGAATTGGGGCCTGAGTCGTGCCGATGTCAGAGCAGTCGCCCGTCGTCTCCCAATACCTGATCCAAGCGATTCAAGAGTTGGCGCATTTTTCCTTCGGGATCGGCCTGATCGTCCCAAGCCGCTTGTGTGTGATCGGCTGGCTTGGCGGATGCGGGCTCAAAGGCCAGGTTGAGTGCTGCCAAAACCGCAATGCGCTCACGCGCCTTGATTTTGCCGGCATCGCGGATCTTGCACATCGCAGCATCCACCTTTTGGACCGCTGCTTGAAATTGTGCTTCACCCCCTTCTGGGCACTTGAGCAAATAGCTCTGGCCCATGATGAGCACTTCCAGTTGCTGAGAACTCATGGCAAGTCTTTTTCGGACAAGGACTCGGGCAAGCGCTCCAGCAGAGCATCCACCCGGGCACGGGCCGCGTTCAGGCGTGACTTGAGCGAATTGCGCTCTTGGGTCAAAGCCTCCAACTGCTCGGTGAGCAAGGCATTGGTGCGCTGCAATTCCTCGTGGCGCAACAACAAGCGTTCAACGCGTTCAGCGACCTGATCAAGGATGGGGTGGTACAGCATGGCCGTCCATTTTAAGGGGACTGGCGCAACAAGCCCTAAAATGGTGGAGTTGGTGCTCGCGGCGTGGTTCACATGCCGCAGTTCAACGGGAAGCAGGAGTCCGAATCGGCCTTGGCATGCATGTGCCTTTGCCCGCCCAAGATCAGCCTGCGCTGCCCCCGCAACGGTCAAGCGAACAAACTGCTCACGCGGTTTCGCCCTGTCCCACACAGCCACTGGTCGCCTTGAACAAGCGACTGGGAAGGCGGACAGCGGTTGTTTTCGCAAGCCCGGATACCGGCCAACCAGGTGGACGTGCGCTTGTCGCACGGCCGAACGTCCAAGCACTGTCGGGGAAGGCGGTGAGGGCTTTTGTTGGATATTAATCATGAAAAATGTGTTTTGCACACGCCTGCGCCAAATGGCGCTGGGCATGCTTTCGGCTGTTTGTTTGTCGGGCTTTGCGCAAGAGCCGCAAGGGACCTTGAAGGAAGTGGTGGTGACGGCCACGCGAAGCGAGCAAGGACTGGAGGAAGTCAAACCGGATGTCACTGTGATCACGCGAGCAGACATTGAATCTTTGGGGCTGACATCTTTGAGTCAGGTTTTGTCACGATTACCTGGTGTTCAAGGAACTTCTTCTGGCGGGGGAAGTCATGTCTTTATCAGGGGGGCAGAGTCAAGAATGACTTCCCTATTGATTGATGGTGTCAGGGTAGACCTACAAGACGGGCAAAGTATTGGAGGGGGAGCTCCCTGGGATTTGGTTCCGATGAACATCATTGATAGGGTTGAAGTGGTCAAGGGTCCGCAAAGTGCTCTATATGGATCTGATGCGATGGGGGGAGTGGTTCAGGTATTTACTCGGAAACCTACAGAAAAAAGTGAAATTTCTGCCAATTTGGGTTACGGAACATTCAACACCAAGCAAGCTGGCGCTTTTTTGGGTGGAAAAAATGGTCCATGGGATTACTCATTCAATGTTTATAAATTGGATTCTGATGGATTCAATACCAGACCAGATTTAAAGACAGCAAAAACAACCCCTACTGAAGCAGCCGCAAACAGTTCTGGCTCAATGAGATTGGGCCTGGCCATCAATCCTGGACACAGGGTGGACTACACCTACCTGAGTTCTGTTCAAAATGCGCGATCTGTACCTTGGAATGGCGGCATCGATTACTTTAATCAAAACAAGCTAGATACTTCTTCGATTAAATTGACTTCGGTTTGGAGTGATACCTACACGACAGATGCTATGGTGACTTATGGGCTCAGCCGAAAGACAAGCGACAACCCTTACGCAGTCGACTACTCCACCTCAAACAAGACCCTCCTGCTGAACAACAAATGGATTGGCTCTATGGGTTCATTGAACTTTCTATTGGAAAAGCGATCGGATGATTTTGACTCTGCGGCAACTCAGTCTGATCCTAAATTGTCATCATCACGTGCTCAAAATGGCATAGGCTTGGGGTACTCAAAATCTATCGGTGACCATTCTGTGCAACTGAATACGCGCAACGATTATTACGATAATTTTGGAGCTATAAATACAAATGCGTTTGGATATGGGTATCAATTATCCAAAGCATGGAGTCTTTCCGCATCCAGTTCATCGGGCTTCAGATCTCCAACATTGGAACAACAATTTGGGCCCTATGGAAGCCTGGCACTCAAGCCTGAAAGCAGTAATTCTCAAGAGCTGAGCTTGCGATATGTGTTTGAAAAGACATTTTTCAAGATCACCACTTATGAAAGCAAGTACATCAACTTAATATCATCAAGTCAAACTCTGGCCACATGTGCTGCAGGTGGATTTTGTTATTTCAATATCGATGAGGCGAACGTTAAGGGCAATTCAATACAAGCGCAGTATTCCTTGGTTGGTATAGATTTTTCTGGAAGTTTGGATGATTTGGTTCCTATCAATCAAAGCAATGGCAATGATTTGAATTTGCGCGCCAGAAGAACCAGCAACATTGCTTTGACGAAGCGTTTTCAGAGTTGGTTGTTTAAACTTGAAAATCAAACCATTGGGCAGCGGTTTGATGATGCGGCAAACAAAAACGTGTTGTCACCCTATCAATTGATGAACTTTTTTGTGCAGCAAAAAATTGACAAGTCGTTGACTTGGTCGCTGAGGATTGACAACGTTAACGATCAGTATTTTGAACAAATAAAAAACTATGCTTCTCCAGGGAGAGTTTATT
>RFNL01000331.1 GCA_009927195.1 Betaproteobacteria bacterium
GAAGGGCAAAACCGTGCTGGTCACTGGCGCGCCTTCGGCCGTGGGCCACTATGTCTCACAAATGGTTTTGCTCGCCGGTGGGCGGGTTATCGGCACAGCGGGGTCGCAGGCCAAGGCCAACCACGCGATCAGCGTGGGCGTGACCGATTGGATCAACTACAAAACCGAATCGGTGCCCGATCGGGTCAAAAGCCTGACGAACGGAAAAGGGGTCGATGCCATCATCGACATGGATTTCTCCACCACCGCCAAGTGGCTGCCCGAGGGTGTATTGGCACCACAAGGCCAGCTGATTTGCTACGGCTCCAATGCCGCAGAGACCAGTTTGAGCTTTCGGCCCTTGCTGATCAACGCTTACCAGTTGAAGTTTTTCATCGTCTACGAACTCGAAGCTGCCGATCGTGCACGTTGCTTGGCGCAACTCAATGAGTGGTTGACCCAGAAGAAACTGGTGCATGGCATTGGCCCGCGCTTTTCACTTGATCAAATCGCTCAAGCCCACGAGTGCGTGGAGGCCGGACGCGACATTGGCAATGTGGTGATCGATATTTGATCACGGGGCGGTTCGAGAGGCCCGGTAAGAACCCACGATGGCCACCAGACCGGGCACCACGATCAGGCCCCAGATGATGATTTGCAGGTTTTTGCGCACCCATTCGAGGTTGCCAAATAAATAACCTGCCCCACACAAGCCCAACACCCAGATCAATGCCCCCACGACATTGAACATGGAAAAACGGGCGCGATCCATGGCGGCCACGCCCGCCACAAAGGGTGCAAAGGTTCGCACGAAAGGCATAAAGCGCGCGAGCACCAAAGTGATCGGGCCATGGCGTTGATAGAAAGCATGCGCCTGATCAAAGGCGCTGCGGTTGAACCAGCGCGCGTTCTCCCAAGCAAATACCCGACTACCAAGCCGCCCACCGATCCAAAAATTGCACTGATCGCCCAAAATGGCTGCGGCCAACAATACGCCCATGGCCGCAGAGAGGTTCATCAACCCCGCACCGCACAGGGCCCCAGTGATGAACAACAAAGAGTCGCCCGGCAAAAAAGGCATGACCACCACACCGGTTTCCACAAACACGATCGCGAACAACAAGGCGTAAACCCATGTGCCGTGGGATTGGACAAAAGCGCCGATGTAGCGGTCCACATGCAATACAAAATCAATCAAAAAAGTGATGGTTTCCATGTCGATCCTTTGGCCAATTATCCGTCTTGCCACAACCCTAAAATGCCTCGGTGACAAATCCAATGCCCGCAGCGCGACCCATCCGCGAACTCCCCGATGAATTGATCAGCCAGATCGCCGCTGGCGAGGTGGTTGAACGCCCCGCATCGGTGTTGCGCGAACTGCTCGATAACGCGCTGGATGCAGGCGCCAAGCACATCACGGTGCGCTTGCTCGCTGGCGGTGTGCGGCTGATCGCAGTGGAAGACAACGGCTGGGGCATAGCCCCTGAACAAATGACCGTTGCCATCAAACGCCACGCCACCAGCAAGATCAGCAGTTTGCAGGACCTCGAATCGGTGTCCACCATGGGTTTTCGTGGCGAGGCGCTGGCGGCCATTGCCGCGGTATCTGAACTGCAGTTGACCTCACGCACCACTCATCAAGCCCATGCCATGGTGTTGCAGGCCCGCACCGGTGAAATTCACCCTGCAGCGCGCGAAGTGGGCACCACTGTTCAAGTGCAAGACTTGTTCTTCAACACCCCGGCAAGGCGTAAATTTCTCAAAACAGACGCCACCGAACTGGCCCATTGTTTGGATACCGTGCGCCGCCATGCCCTGGCGCGTCCGGGTGTGGGGTTTTCCATTTGGCATGAGGGCAAAAATCTGTCTCAGTGGCGTGCCCACCATGGACCTGGGGCCACGGCTTTGCGCCTGAGCGATGTGCTCGGCGAAGCGTTTCTCACCGAAGCCGTGCCGCTGAACTTGGACGCGGGGCCAATGCGGATACATGGTTTCGCAGGCACACCGGCCGCGGCTCGGGCACGTGGCGACCAGCAATACGCTTATGTGAATGGCCGATTTGTGCGCGACAAAATCGTCTCCCATGGGGTGCGCAGCGCCTATGAGGATGTGCTGCATGGTCAGCGACAAGCGGTTTATGTGCTGTTCATCGAGATCGACCCGACACGGGTGGATGTCAATGTTCACCCGACCAAAATTGAGGTTCGTTTTCGCGATGGCCGTGAGGTGCATCAAGCGGTGCGCCATGCCGTGGAAAGTGCCCTGGCATTGCCCCGCTTGGGTCAGACCACTGCCGCATCCCCCCAAGCCCATAACCCACTCCCAGCGGCGACCCCCATGGCTCACTGGCCGCAAACGCGGCTGGATTGGGCCGTGGGGCACCGAGTGACCGAACCGTCAGCCCTTTGGGGCCCTGCCAAGCGCACTGCTGCAGTGGATCCATTGGTTGACTTTCCCGCACCGCATTCTCCCATAGCGTTGGTGCAGAAGGCCCACTCCCCACAACCCGATGGAGTGACCAACGCCAATGATTGGCCGCTGGGTCGTGCCTTGGCGCAATTGCACGGCATTTATATCTTGGCCGAAAACCACAGCGGCCTGATTGTGGTGGACATGCATGCCGCCCATGAACGGGTTGTTTATGAACGGCTCAAGAACCAGTGGGAGGGCCAGGGCATTGAATGCCAAGCTTTGTTAATTCCAGCCAATTTTCAAGCCTCGGCCCAGGAGGTGGCATGTGCCGAATCGAACACCGCAACTTTGCAACGCCTGGGCCTGGACATATCAGTGCTATCGCCCACCTCTTTGGCTGTGCGCAGCGTGCCCAGTGGTTTGGCGCAGGGCGACGCTGTGGCCCTGGCGCGCAGTGTTTTGGAAGAGTTGCAAGCGAATGGTGCCAGCCAGGTGCTGGATCGCGCACGCAATGAAACCCTGTCCACCATGGCCTGCCATGCTGCGGTACGGGCCAACCGCCGTCTCACCCTCGACGAGATGAACGCCTTGTTGCGCCAAATGGAGGCCACTGAGCGGGCCGATCAGTGCAACCATGGCCGGCCCACTTGGCGACAAATCAGCGTGGCTCAATTAGATGCCCTTTTCATGCGGGGTCGCTGAAATGAAACGCATGAGCGAACCCATGCTCATCGCCTTGTTGTCATTGTTGGTGGGAACCATGCCCATTTGCACCGACCTGTACCTGCCCGCTTTGCCCACCTTGAAAGTGGACTTGGGAGCCAGCATGTCGCAAGCCCAACTAACCCTCACAGGCATGCTGCTGGCTTTTGGCGTGTCTCAATTATTTTGGGGACCTTTGTCGGACCGCTGGGGGCGCCGACCGGTGTTGTTGCTGGGCTTATCGGCTTTCACGATGGCCGGCGCTTTTTGTGTCATTGCGCCCAATATTGAACAGCTCATTGTGTGGCGAACCCTCCAAGGTGCAGCCATGGGCTCGGTCGTCATGTGCGCCCGTGCCATTGTGCGTGACGGTTACGACCCTGGCGACGGTGCACGCTTGATGTCCAAAGCCTTCACCGGCCTGGGGTTTATTTTGTGCCTGAGCGCACCCTTGGGCGGTTGGCTGGCCGCGTACACCGGTTGGCGCTCGGCTTTGAGTGTCTTGGTGATTTATGGCGCTGCCACCGGTTTGCTGGTGTGGGGACAATTTCGCGAAAGTCTGCACACGCCCGACCCGCATGCCCTTCGCTGGCGGGTGCTCAGTGGCAATTGGTGGCGTTTTTTGGCCAACCCCAGTTTTCGCGCTTACACCTTGCTATCGATGTGCACCTATGGCTATTTGTTCACCTTTTTGGCCTCCTCCTCTTTTGTGTTCATCCATGTGATGGGTTTGAGCAATCTGCAATATGGATTGATCTTGCTGTGCTCGACCTCGTCATACATTTTGGGCACTTGGATGTGTCGGCGGTGGCTGGTGCGCTGGGGTTTGCGCAAGTCCATTTTGTTGTCAGGTGGTATGACCTTGAGCGGCGGCATCCTGCTGGCCATTTGTGCCCACCTTCCCCAAACGGGCGTGCCTGGTTTGATCTTGCCCTTCATGCTGATCATGCTGGCTCACGGTGTTCACCAACCCATCGGTCAAACTGGGGCAGTGGGCCCATTCCCCGATGCAGCGGGTGCAGCCTCGGCCATGGGTGGTTTTTTGATGATGCTGGTGGCGTTTGGTTGTGGCACTTGGCTGGGTTTCAGCATGGATGGCACGGTGTATCCCATGGCCCATGGCATTTTATTTTGGTGTGTGGCTGTGGCCTGGGTGGCCTGGGTTTTGATTCAAAAGGACAAATCTCTGGATGGCCAGTGACCTGCCAATGGCGGCCCGTCAGGGCGATTGGCCCTGGGCCTGGGACTGGGTGGGCTTGCTGGGCCCGACCGCGAGTGGTAAATCGGCCATTGCCATGGCGCTGGCCCAAGCCTTTCCTGTTGAAATCATCAGCGTCGACTCTGCTCTGGTGTACCAGGGCATGGACGTGGGCAGCGCCAAACCCAGCCTGAGCGATCGGCAACTGGTGCCCCACCACCTGCTGGATATCTGCGACCCCTTGCAGTCGCTCAGCGCCGCTGATTTTGTGCGTGCAGCCAAGGATTTGATCCCTGCCATTCAACAACGCGGGCGGCTGCCCCTGTTGGCAGGGGGAACCATGTTGTATTTCAAGGCCTTGATCGAAGGGCTGGACCCCATGCCAGCTTCAGACAATCTGGTACGCAGTGAGATTGAGGCCCAAGCTGAGCGAGAGGGATGGCCAGCGATGCACGCCCTGCTTGCACAAGTCGACCCCACCACCGCCCAACGCTTGCCGCCAAACGATGCCCAACGCATCAGCCGTGCCTTGGAAGTTTGGCGCATCAGCGGACGGCCCTTGTCCGCGCATTTCAGCCTGCACTTGCCCGCGCAAAAGCCAGGGGCATTGCGCGATACCTTTGGTCAGCGCGCCTTTTTGTTGTCGCTGGAGCCTGTCAACAGATCGTGGTTGCACCAACGCATTGAATCGCGGTTTGACCAGATGTTGGAGCAAGGTTTGCTGGCTGAGGTTTTGCGATTGCGCGCACTTCCGGGATGGCACCCACAATTACCGGCCATGCGCTGTGTGGGATATCGCCAGGCCTGGCCCGTGCTGGCGCATTGGGAATCCTTGGGCTGGACAGCAAAGCGATTGTTGGCAAGCATGCCAACCACAACGGCCAACGCCCATTCAGGCTGGAATGCCGCTCACACCGATCCAGCATTGAAGACCGGCTTGGATGAGTGGCGCAGCACCTCACTGGCAGCCACCCGACAATTGGCCAAGCGGCAATTGACCTGGCTTAGGGGGATGAAAGAGCGGCAGGTGGTGGCCTGTGATGTGGCCGATGCAAGCACGCAGGTGTTGGAACAGGTGAAATCGGGTATCAGACCGGCTCGACAACGGGTCAGTGAACAGGGCCTTTGAAGGCTGCAGGCATGGGCAAACTCACGACGGGGATGCCTTCTTCCATCAGTGACTGTGATTCGGCTGGTGAGACTTGACCCCGTATATTGCGCTCGGGCTTTTCACCGTAGTGGATTTTGCGCGCCTCCTCAGCAAATCCAGTGCCCACATCATCGGTGTTTTGCAACACATGTTGCACCAGCTTCATCCAGGCATGATTGAGTTGGGCCACGGTGGCGGTGGCTTCCGCAGAGGGCATGGCATTAGATTGAGCAGATTCGGCTTCCATCTGCGCGGGCAATGGTTCGCGCAAAGTGGTGCTCAAATTCAGTCGTGGGGCACTCAGAAGTTTGGTCACCTGGATATCGTTGCACAAGGGGCATTGGACCAAACCGCTGGAGAGTTGATCTTGAAAATCAGACTCTGAACCAAACCACCCCTCAAAGCTGTGGCTGTATTGACACTGGAGATCGAAAACTTTCATGACCGAGATTATCCAGCAAGTCGGTCAAGCCCCCGCAGAGTGATCAGAATCCGCCAACCATCGCAAGGGCCATTGCCCGTTTTGATAGTTTTGCAGCCACAGTGCGCCTGCCAAGGTTTTGCTATCGGTGATCAGGCCTTGCCGGCACGCCGTGAAAAAGTCAGATGAGGGCATGGTCAAGACGTCCAAATGCTCACCCACGTCCAATGCGCGCTCCCCGGGGATCAAACCACGGGCAAACCAAATATCGATGAATTCGGTGGAATAGCTGATCACCGGGTGAAGCTGTCCAGCGCGGGCCCAATGGGTGGCGCTATAGCCTGTTTCCTCGCGCAACTCTCGACGGGCACAGTCCAAAATTTGCTCGCCTGCATCGAGCTTACCGGCTGGAAACTCAAGCATCACCTGTTGCATGGGATAGCGGTACTGTCGCTCCATCAGCAATTGCCCATCATCAAACATGGGAATGATCATCACCGCTCCCGGGTGAGTCACATACTCACGGGTGGCGACGCCACCCGATGGCAAGCGCACAGTGTCTCTGAAAGCGTGCAGAAAATGTCCTTTGAACAATTCCTGGCTGTCGATGCGATGCTCAATCAAGTGTTCGTCAGACACCATTTAGCCCTGGTATGCGCGCAAAAGTCACCCCGGCACAGGCCCGCTCAACTGCCCAGGGTGCGCACTATGGCTTGGGCGCACAAGGCCATCAAACCGCCTGGCAACAAGCCCAATAACAACACCAAGGCACCGTTGATGGACAAAACCACGCGCATATCCATTGGGGCAGAAACGGTGGTCGCCGTTAAAGGGGGGTCAAAGTACATGACCTTGACCACCCGCAGGTAGTAAAAGGCTCCAATCAGGGACATGACGACCGCGAAAACGGCCAGCCACAAGGCCCATGAGCTACCGGTCGAAACCAGCGCCTGCAACACCGATAACTTGGCATAAAACCCCACCATGGGTGGCACACCGGCCAAAGAGAACAAACAAATCGCCATCACCGCTGCGTAAAAAGGGCTGCGTTGGTTCAATCCTGCCAGGTCAGAGACCTCTTCACTTTCAAAACCATCGCGGGCCAACAGCAATATCACCCCAAAGCTGGCCAGGGTGGTCAAAACATAGGTCACCACATAAAACATGGAAGAACTGTATGCATTGGCCGCACTGCTGGTGCCGCCATTGACCACGCCGCTGATCAAACCCAACAACATGAAACCCATTTGAGAGATGGTGGAAAAAGCCAGCATCCGCTTCAAGTTGGTTTGGGCGATGGCGGCCAAATTACCCACCAGCAAAGAGGCCACGGCCAACAAAGCCAGCATTTGTTGCCAATCGATGGCCAAGGGCAACAGACCCTCCACCAATAAGCGCATGGTGATGGCAAATGCAGCAAGCTTGGGCGCACCGGCGATCATCAAGGTGACTGCTGTGGGCGCGCCTTGGTAAACATCAGGTACCCACATGTGAAAAGGCACCACACCCAATTTG
>RFNL01000102.1 GCA_009927195.1 Betaproteobacteria bacterium
GCCATCATGCTCAAGTTGGGCGCTTACGGTTTTTTGCGTTTTTCATTGCCCATCGTGCCTGACGCATCGCGTGAGTGGGCGTGGTTGATCATCGCTTTGTCACTGATTGCGGTGATCTACGTGGGGCTGGTGGCCTTGGTTCAAGAGGACATGAAAAAATTGGTCGCCTATTCCTCGGTGGCCCACATGGGTTTTGTCAGCCTTGGGTTTTTCATCTTGACTCCTTTGGGGGTAAGTGGCGCTTTGGTGCAAATGATTGCCCACGGCTTTGTGTCGGCCGCCATGTTTTTGTGCATAGGTGTTTTGTACGACCGCATGCACTCTCGCCTGATAGCCAGCTACGGTGGCGTGGTCGCTAGCATGCCGCGGTTTGCCGCTTTTGCTTTGTTTTTCGCTATGGCCAACTGTGGGCTCCCGGGAACAGCGGGTTTTGTGGGTGAGTGGATGGTCATTTTGGCGGCAGTCAAATTCAATTTTTGGGTGGGTTTGGCAGCAGCCACGGCATTGATTTTTGGCGCGGCTTACACCCTTTGGATGGTCAAACGGGTTTACTTGGGTCCGCTGGCCAATGTTGAGGTGTCCGCATTGCAAGATATCGGGGCCCGCGAGTATCTGGTGTTGGCCACCTTGGCGGTTGCCGTGTTGGCCATGGGTCTCTATCCCAAACCACTGACCGATGTCATGGACGCCTCTGTGGTCAAACTTTTGCTGCATGTGGCCCAGACCAAATTGCCATGATGAACCAATGGAAAACGTGAAATGATTGACTACATGGCTGGGTCCAGCGTTTGGCCTGAATTAATCTTGCTCGTCATGACATGCTTGATTGCCATGCTCGACCTGGGGGTGCGCAGCCCCCACCGCAACCTCACCTATGTCTTGGCCTTGGTCACTTTGTTGGCAGTGGCTGCCCTGTGCGCTGCACAAGCTCTGGATGGTAAAACCTGGTATGCCTTTGGCAACATGGTGGTCAGTGACACCATGGGCAATTGGTTGAAATGTTTTGCGGCATTGTCTGTGGCGGTGACCTTGGTCTATGGCCGTCCGTATGCCGCAGACAGGGGCATGCTCGCAGGCGGCGAGATATTCACCTTGGGTTTGTTCGCCTTGCTGGGGATGTTTGTGATGATCTCCGGTAATCATTTATTGGTGCTCTATTTGGGCTTGGAATTGCTCACCCTTTGCAGTTATGCAATGGTGGCCTTGCGCCGAGA
>RFNL01000436.1 GCA_009927195.1 Betaproteobacteria bacterium
GGCCACGCCAAAAGCGCTGCGGGCATGGGCACTGCGCGGGCCAAACACCTGACCGAGCAGTTCGCTGCATCCATTGGTGACCAGGTGTTGTTCGGTGAAGGTGGGGGTGGAGTTGACCAAGCTCAGCACCTTGACGATGCGCTGTACGTCCTCCAAGGTTTTGCCTTGCGACTGGCAGGCCGCTTGCAGGGTGCCCATCAAATCAATGGCCACTGCGCGCGCTGCCGCTTGCCCTGTGGCGGTGTCCGTGTCCAAACCAAGTTGGCCCACCCAGGGTTTGCCGTTTTGGCGCGCGATGTGACCGCTTACAAAAACCAAGTTGCCGGTGATCGCAAAGGGCACATAGGCGGCAGCGGGTGTGGCCACCGGGGGCAAGCTGATGTTCAGGGCTTTGAGTTGTTCGGCAATGCGCATGGTTTCTCCGGGGTTCATGGCCCATGGGGCAAGGGCCGCAGTGTAGCGCTGGCGAATCAACGACTGGCATCCAACCGCAGGCACTCAAGAAACGGATGTTTGGTGCCGATACCTCTGTCATGAATACCTGTAAACCCCCTCTTTGGCGTTGTGTCTGGCCCCAGGCCACCACGGTTGGGGCCTTGCTGTGTGGCTTGGTCGGCATGGGCAGCGCCGGCTTGGCCCAGGCCGAATGGGCTGAGTTGGAAAAGACCGAGCAATTCACCCACTTTTTCGATAAAGACTCGGTCAAAGTCGCCCACGTCACGCGTTACGCCTGGACTTTGACCGAATTGCCCGAAGCACTGGGCGCCACGGGGGCACCCGGTGCCGCAAGCGGGCCCAAGGTCAAGTCCACCTTGACCCGTTGGCGGGTGCATTGCGTCTCGGACATGGTGGCCCGGTTGTCCTACAGTGTCTATGAGTTGCCCCAGGGCAAGGGCACCCCACTGTCGAGCCAGGATGAGACCGAATGGCGCGTGCGCGAAACCCCCATCCGGCCAGGTTCTGTCCAAGCTTTGTTGAAAAAAGAAGTTTGTCAGTAATTCAAAAGATGTAAATTCATGCGCTGAGCGGGGCTTCTCCCGCTGTGAGGGCGCATGACCATCCGTCGCAGACCAGACCCCATCACCCCCGCCTGCCTGGCCTGCGTGCTGGCCACTGCTGCACACCTGTGGCATGCACCGTTGTGGCCGTTGTGGGCCTATGGGCTGTGCCTGACACCGACCTTGGCGTGGTTGTGGCCTTGGTTCTTTCATGCAAGACCCCAGGTGTCTAGCGTCTGGTGGCGGGTTTTTTTGCCGGTGCTGGGGGGCGTGTTTGCCTTGGCAGGCCTGCGCGCTGTGTGGCATGACCAACAAATGCTTGAGCCGTCGTTGGAGGGCCGAGATGTGCTGGTGGTGGGCGTGGTCTCTGGCTTGCCACAGCGCACCGAAGACAGCTTGCGCTTTCGCCTGGCCATTGAGTCGGCCCAGTGGCAAGGGCAAAACGTTCGCTTGCCCGCCGAGGTATTGTTGGGTTGGTATGCAGGCCGCTGGGGTGCACAAGAGCATGCCCAAGTGCCGAGGTTGCAAGCCGGCGAGCGGTGGCGCATGGTGGTTCGTTTGAAGCGGCCGCATGGCCAAGTCAATCCGCATGGTTTTGACTTTGAACTGTGGGCCTGGGAGCAGGGCTTGGGGGCAAACGGCTATGTGCGCGCTGGTCGCCATGACCCGCCACCCGAACGCCTGGCCCGACTGGGCGTTATCCGGTGGCGCAGTGGCGGCAAGCGGTGCGCGAACGCATCCAAATGCGCATCAGTGATTCGCAGTGGGCTGGCTTGATCAGCGCATTGCTCATGGGTGACCAGGCGAGCATCGAGCGGGCCGACTGGGATGTGTTTCGCGCCACCGGCGTGGCCCATTTGGTCAGCATTTCAGGTTTGCACGTGACCTTGTTTGCCTGGTTGTGTGCGGGCTGGGTGGGCTGGGTTTGGCGGCGCACCGATCATTGGGGGCCCTCATGGTGTTTGTGGTGGCCTGCGGACCAGGCTGCGCGTTGCAGCGGTCTGGCTTTGGCCCTGATGTATGCCGTTTTCAGCGGTTGGGGCATACCGGCCCAACGCACGATTTGGATGTTGGCCCTGGTCACCTTGCTCGCGGTCACGGGTCGGCGCTGGCCGTGGCCGCAGGTCTGGTTGGCCGCCTGCGCCTTGGTCTTGCTGTTGGACCCATGGGCCATGTACCAAGCGGGTTTTTGGCTCAGTTTTGTGGCCGTGGGGGTGTTATTTGCCACCGGCGCTGATCCAGCACCGCGCGAATCCGCCGTGGGATGGCCTCAGCGCCTGTGGCTTTTCGGACGCGAGCAATGCTTGATCACCCTGTGCCTGGCTCCTTTGAGCTTGTTGTTGTTTCAACAGGTCTCTGGGGTGGGGTTGCTGGCCAATGCCCTGGCCATTCCTTGGATCACCTTGTGGGTCACACCCTTGTGCCTGCTGGGCGCATTTTTGCCCTGGGCTTGGGATTTGGCGGCTGTGTCCTTGCAGGCTTTGGTGGGAATTCTCCAAGCCATGGCCGCTTGGCCGTGGGGTGTGTGGAGCGCGCCCGCACCGGCGGTGTGGGCCACCGCCGCAGCCACTGTGGGCGCCCTGTGTTTGACCATGCCATGGCCCTGGGTGGTGCGCGCATTTGGTCTGAGCTTGATGGCACCGGCCCTGTTTTGGCGCGTGCCTGCACCAGAACCCAACCAGGTTCAGGTGTGGTTTCCAGACATTGGTCAAGGCCATGCGGTTTTGGTGCGCACCGCCCGGCATGTGCTGTTGTTTGACACGGGCCCGCGTTATTCGCGCGAGACCGATGCGGGCCAGCGGGTGGTGCTGCCCATGTTGCGTGCTTGGGGGCTGCGCTTGGATGCACTTGTGCTGAGCCATTCCGACAGTGACCACATTGGCGGCGCGGCGGCGGTCATGCAGATGCACCCCAGCACGCCTTGGTGGGGTTCATTGCCTGCATCTCACCCCTTGCACCGATGGCGACCCGGCCAGCCTTGCCATGCGGGTGTGGGATGGGAGTGGGATGGGGTTCGGTTTGACTTTTTGCATCCGTTTGCAGCGCAGCACAGCGAACGTGTCAAACCCAACACCATCAGCTGTGTGCTCAGGGTGGCGGCCCAGGGCGGTGTGGTGTTGCTCAGCGGCGACATAGAAGCGGCGCAAGAAAAGAACTTGATCGCGGCCCAAGCGCCAACTGGGGACGGGGCAATTGGCTTGCGCGCCGATGTGCTGTTGGTGCCCCACCATGGCAGCAACACCTCGTCAACCGCAGAATTTTTGGCCGCTGTGTCACCGCGTTGGGCTTGGGTGCAAGCGGGTTACCGCAACCGATACGGCCATCCCACGGCGGATGTGATGGCACGTTACCAGGCCCAAGGCATCAGCGTGGTGGAGAGTGTGCGCTGTGGCGCGGGCATGTGGTCTTCGGCGCAAGCCGATCGTGTGCACTGCGAGCGCCAAGCCCATGCCCGCTATTGGCACCACCGCCTGCCCGGGTGATTCACGGTTTGCTCAGGACCTTGCGGTTTTCTTGCACCCGCCGGGTGATGTGGGCCAGGGCCTCTTCGATTTGGTCAATCAAGATCAGGCACAGATCCCCTGGTGTGAGGCGGTCAATGGCTGCATCGATGGCGGTGAATTCGCCTCGAATTTCCTCGATGTGACTGGTGCGGCGCGCACCGTCCAAGCCTTGGCGAAGCAAGGCCAGCACCTCGCCATCGGCACGGCCGCGTTGGCAGGCATCTTGGAACAACACCACATCGTCAAAGGCTTCGCCGATCAAGCGGGTTTGCTGGCGAATGTCCTCGTCGCGACGGTCGCCTGCGCCACTGATGACCACGCTGCGCCGATTGGCTGGCAAGTTGGTCACCGCCTGCACCAGGGCCTTGATGGCATCAGGGTTGTGGCCATAGTCGGCGATCAAGGTGGCCCCTTTGTAGTCAAACACATTAAAGCGGCCGGGCACGGCCATGGCATCGCTGACAAAAGAGGCCAGACCGCGGGTGATGGTGGCCCAGGGCACACCCGTGGCCCAGGCCGCGGCCACCGAAGCCATGGCGTTTTCAATTTGAAAGCCAATCGCACCCGAGCGAGTCAGTGGAATTTGCGACAAAGGAATGCGCATTTCAAACTTGCCTTCGGCAGCGACCAATTGGTCATCTTCGACAAACAGCACCCGCTTGCCTTGGGCACGGTGGGTGGTGAGGGTGGGTTGGTGCGGGTCCAGGGCAAAAAACGTGACTTGCCCGGGACAACTGCTGGCCATGGCCGCCACCATGGGGTCGGCCGCATTGAGCACGGCCATGCCGCTGGTGGCGACGTTTTGCACGATCATGCGTTTGAGCACCGCCAGGTCTTCCACCGTGGTGATGAAGTTCAGGCCCAAATGGTCGCCCATGCCGATGTTGGTGACCACGGCCACGCTGCAGCGGTCAAAGGCCAAGCCTTCGCGCAGCATGCCTCCGCGCGCGGTTTCAAGCACCGCGGCATCCACATGGGGGTGCATCAGCACATTGCGTGCGCTGCGCGGACCGCTGCAGTCACCGCTGTCAATCTGACGGCCTTGCACATAGACGCCATCGGTGTTGGTCATGCCAACCCGCAAGCCATGGGTGCGCAACAGGTGCGCGGTCAAGCGCACTGTGGTGGTTTTGCCATTGGTGCCGGTGACCGCAATCACCGGGATACGGCCATCTTCACCCGGCGCATACATCATGGACATGATGGCCTTGCCCACGTCCCGACCCTTGCCGTAAGAGGGCTGCAGGTGCATGCGCAGGCCGGGAGCGGCGTTGACCTCAACCACACCACCGCATTGCGCTTCCAAGGGTCGTAAGATGGATTCACAAACCATGTCCACACCACACACATCCAAGCCCACCATTTGGGCTGCAGCGATGGCGCGGGCGGCCACTTCGGGGTGGACGTCGTCGGTCACATCGGTGGCCGTGCCACCGGTTGACAGGTTGGCGTTGTTGCGCAAAATCACCCGCGCTCCTTTGGCGGGGATGGAGTTGGCATGCAGGCCCTGCTCTTTCAGGCGCGCCAGGGCCACTTCGTCAAAACGGATTTTGGTCAGCGATGTGGAGTGACCCTCGCCGCGCCGAGGGTCGGCATTGACCCGCTCGACCAACTCGCTCACCGTGTGATGGCCGTCACCAATCACCAGCGGTGGTTCTCGCCGGGCAGCAGCCACCAATTGGCCCCCCACCACCAGCAAGCGGTAATCGCTGCCAGGTAAAAACCGCTCGACCATGACTTCGTCGCGGAATTTGGCGGCGTTGTGAAAAGCCGCCTCAATGTCTTCTCGGCTGCTGATGTTGACCGTCACGCCTTTGCCTTGGTTGCCGTTGCGGGGCTTGATCACCACAGGGGTACCGATGCGCTGGGCCGCCGCCCACGCATCTGCGGCATCTCTCACCGGGCGACCTTGGGGCACAGGGACTCCAGCGGCATCGAGCAGTTTTTTGGTCAGGTCTTTGTCTTGCGCAATGGACTCGGCAATGGCGCTGCTCCGATCGGTCTCGGCGGCTTGGATGCGGCGCTGTTGGCTGCCCCAACCAAATTGCACCAGGCTGCCTTCGGTCAAACGACGGTAGGGGATGCCGCGCACCAATGCGGCTTCCACAATGGCACTGGTGGAGGGACCCAAGCGGATGTCTTCGTCCAAGGTCGACAACTGGCTGAGCGCGGCATCGATATCAAAAGCGGTGTTGTTCCAAGCAGCTTGGCACAGTTGCTGGGCCAATTCCAGGGCCAGCCGGCCGACATCCTCTTCGGTGTATTCCACCACCACTTGGTACAGCCCGGCTTCAGGGGTCAAGGTGGTGCGGCTGAAGGTGACAGGGCAGCCGGCTTCGATTTGCATGTGCAAGGTGGCATCTTCGATGGCATGGGCCATGCTCAATACAGCGCCTTGCTGGGTGGTGCGCAACTGTCCCAATCCGGGGAAGAGGTGGCGCAAGCGCTGCTCAAAATCAGGGCTTTGGCGCAAATCACACTCAGGGCCATGGCACTGGACCATGGCTTCAATGGCGGTATGGCGCGTCCACAA
>RFNL01000162.1 GCA_009927195.1 Betaproteobacteria bacterium
TGCCTATGATCAGTATGGCCACGCCGGGGTCGACCCCAATATGCGTGGTCCCGGTGGCGCGGGTTTTGGCGGTGCGGGCTTTGCCGATGCATTTGGCGATATTTTTGGCGACATCTTTGGGCAAGCCCGCCGCCAGCAAGGGGGGCGCCAGGTGTTTCGCGGCAACGACCTCAGTTACGCCATGGACATCAGCCTGGAAGAGGCGGCTGCGGGCAAGGATGCACAAATCCGCATCCCCAGTTACGACGAGTGTGAAACCTGTCAGGGCAGCGGTGCCAAGCCCGGCACCTCGGCCAAAACCTGCGGCACCTGCCAAGGCAGCGGCCAGGTGCAAATGCGCCAAGGTTTTTTCAGTGTGCAGCAAACCTGCCCCCATTGCCGCGGCACGGGCAAGATCATTCCCGACCCTTGCAGCCCTTGCAACGGCAACGGCAAAATCAAGACCCACAAAACGCTGGAAGTGAAAATCCCGGCGGGCATCGACAACGGCATGCGCATTCGCAGCACTGGCAATGGCGAGCCGGGCACCAATGGCGGCCCTCCGGGGGATTTGTACATCGAGATCCGCACCCTCAAGCACGATATCTTTGAACGCGATGGAGACGATTTGCATTGCGCCGTGCCAGTGGGCATGACCACGGCGGCCCTGGGCGGTGAAATCACCGTACCCACCTTGCAGGGTGAAGCGGCGATCGATTTGCCCGAAGGCACCCAAACAGGCAAACAGTTTCGCTTGCGCGGCAAGGGCATCAAAGGCCTGCGTGCCGCCTTCCCAGGGGATTTGTACTGTCACATCACGGTCGAGACGCCGGTCAAGCTCACCGAGCACCAGCGTAAATTGCTCAAAGAACTCGATGAGTCGCTGAAAAATGGTGGCGACAAACACTCGCCCAATGAAAAAGGTTGGGCCGACAAATTGCGCAGCTTTTTCAATTGACCATTCACCCTTTGAACCGCATATCCAAGCCCTGATCCCTGGTGCAAAGCACGGGGTCTTGAGATTGCACCTGCTCGCATGGGCGTAGTCCCTTGCAGCTGTTGGCTAATGCGGTGATCAAAAAAATCGGTCTAGCAATTTGCGCGAATGCCGATCCAAGCGATTGAGGTCTCGGATCAAATACTGCACCCCATGTGCATCGGTGACCAACCAGGTTTGGCTGCTCATGCGCCGAATGTCCTCTTCACCCTTGAGCAATAAACGGGCGGGTCCACGGTTGGTTTGCACAAACCAAGTGCAAGGTGCAATGAATCCGCTGACGCGCTCCAAGCGCTCAATCTCGGGCATGAATTCGCGCTCGCCCACCGCGTGCAACAAAGCATGTCTTTGCGCTTCGCCGATGGTTTGGATATCGTCCACCCACACCAGCTCATGGCCTTGTCGATTCAGCACGGAAAAGCCTGTGAGGGGATGCGACACCGGAAAAGCCCGCACCACCACCACAGGCGAGTGCACGCTGCCATCGGTGAGTTCAAGCACCCACACGCCAAAGGCATCTTGCTTTAATTCAAACGGCACAAGTGGTGCTTGTTCGCCCTGGGCCAGGCTATCTTGATTCATTGCGGCCCCTGTGCGGTCAATGCCGCCATGGCCAGCCGTTCGGCTTCGTTTTGTTGGGCTTGCGCATCGTACAAACGGTAATACGCACCTTGGCGTTGCATCAAATCCGCATGTGTACCCTGCTCCACCAAGCGGCCGCGCTCGAGCACCACCAGGCGGTCAGCCTGTTGCAAGGTGGACAAACGATGGGCAATGGCAATGGTGGTGCGACCGCGCACCAAATTGTCCAAAGCGCGTTGGATTTCTTGCTCGGTCTCGCTGTCCACCGATGAGGTGGCCTCGTCCAAAATCAAAATGCGTGGGTCGATCAACAAGGCGCGCGCGATGGAAATGCGTTGGCGCTCGCCGCCAGACAAGCCCTGCCCACGTTCACCCACCAGGGAGTCATAACCCTGGGGCAGTCGCATGATGAATTCGTGCGCATGGGCGGCCCGGGCCGCAGCCACTATCGCTTCCCGGCTGGCTTGCGGCAGGCCATAAGCGATGTTGTCGGCAATCGTGCCAAAAAACAAAAAAGGCTCTTGCAACACCAAGCCAATGTGCCTGCGGTAATCGCTCAATCGCAGGTCTCGAATGTCGACCCCATCGATGCGAATGCAGCCTTCGCTCACATCGTAGAAGCGGCACAACAAGTTGACCAAGGTGGTTTTGCCCGAACCGCTTTGCCCCACCAGGCCAATCATTTCTCCTGGCGCAATGTGCAAACTCAGGTCACGCACCACCGTTCGATTGCCATAGCGAAAGTCAATGCCCTCGATGTCAATGCGACCCTTGACCTG
Source organism: Betaproteobacteria bacterium (assembly GCA_009927195.1). Taxonomy (GTDB): domain Bacteria; phylum Pseudomonadota; class Gammaproteobacteria; order Burkholderiales; family Burkholderiaceae_C; genus Limnohabitans. Next base: position 2,338 of record RFNL01000162.1, read on the forward strand.
CGGCATCGCGCGCGGTCTAGCGGCTTCAGGCACGCTGGAGACATGGTCCAAGATTTCAAATATCCGTTTGGCGCCGGCAGCAGCGCGCTGCACATGGGCCACGATGCGACTCATCGAATCGAGCCGGGTATAAAAGCGCCCGATGTAGGCCAAAAACGCGGTCAACACCCCCAAGGTGACTTGGTGGTGCGAGACCAAAAAAATGCCAAACGCCCAAATCACCAACAGGCCCACTTCGGTGAGCAAGGTCACCGTGGGAGAAAACAAGGCCCAGACAAAATTGATGCGGTCATTGACCAGCAGGTTTTGCCGATTGGCCTCGCGAAACCGCTCGGCCTCTCGCTGCTCTTGGGCAAAGGCCTTGACCACCCGAATACCGGGAATGGTGTCGGCCAACACATTGGTCAGTTCCGACCATACGCGGCCGACTTTTTCAAAGCCCGTGCGCAGTTTGTCGCGCACCACGTGGATCAGCCAGATGATCAGTGGCAAGGGCACCAAGGTGACCAAAGCCAGGGTTGCATCGATGGAAAACAAAATGACCGCGGTCATCATGATCATCAACACATCGGTGGCAAATTCCAATAAGTGCACCGATAAAAACAAACACAGGTTATCGGTCTCGCTGCCGACGCGATTGAGCAAGTCACCCGTGCGCCGCCCCCCAAAATACTCCAGGGACAGCTTCAGCAAATGTTCGTAAGCACTGGTGCGCAGATCGGCACCAATGCGCTCAGATACCTGGCCCAGCACATAATTCTTGGCCCAACCCAAGCCCCATGCCAATAAAGCTGCGGCCAACAGTCCGGCCATGTACCAAGGCACGATGCCGGGCTCTATGTTTTTGCCATTTTGAAATGGGACCAAGACATCATCCATCAAAGGCATGGTCAGGTAAGGCGGCACCATGCTGGCACCGGTGGCGGCCAGCGTGAGCAAAAAGCCCAAAAACAAAGGCCCTTGATAGGGCTTGGCAAACCGCCACAAGCGCAACAAGCTCAGGGTGGAGGCTGGCCTATCAGCTTCTTCTTCATCCTCTGCAGAGCTGGGGTCTGACTCAGGGCTTGCAATCGGCTGTGTGGAACCGGTTGTCGGTGCTTGACCTGGGGCATTGAAGGCGGCCATGGCCTGTTCAAACTGTGACTGCAAGCGCAATGCGTCGGCGTTGTGGGCCAGGGTAAAGCGCCATTGGGCCAAGCGGCCCTGGTCGTCAAAAAGCTCCAAGGAACCGGCCCCTGCATGGTCGCCGTGCAGCAAACGCAAGCCTGCCCGCAAAGGCCAACGCGCCAGGCATTTCTCGCCCTCAGGCCCTGGTGCTTGCAAGATCAGGTCGGAAGCGGTCAGGACCAGGGTTTGGTGCTGAAAAAACAATTGTGCATTCAAGTCAACTTCCAGGCGCGCCCATGCGTTTTCAAAGCCATGCATCAAAACCTGCGCATCTTCCCACTTTGATAACTGGTTGGCTGGCGCTTTGGCGATACGGTCGAAAGAGGACTTCATGTTTCAATTTTGTCAGTCAATGAATACCAAAGAGCTGGACTGTTGCGCCAACCAGCGGGTTCATTTCTCAAGCCTGCTGACATCTGCCCCATTCTAACGGCCACCCTTGTTCCTCTGCGTCTGTAAATCCGCATCTTTCCATTCATCGCAAAGTACACATGCCATTTCCAGACATCCAAATTCTGAGTGTTCGCCACCTGCGAGGCCCCAATGTGTGGACCTACCGCGCGGCCATCGAAGCTTGGGTCGACATTGGCCCGCTTGAAGACCATCCCTCCAACACTTTGCCCGGCTTCAACGAGCGAGTGCAGGCTTGGTTGCCTGGCATGGTTGAGCACCGCTGCAGCGTGGGCCAACGGGGGGGGTTTTTTCAGCGTCTGTTGCAAGGCACTTGGGTGGGGCACATCATGGAGCATGTGGCCATTGAATTGCAGACCATGGCCGGCTTGGAAGTCGGTTTTGGCAAGGCCCGTGAAACCCATCAGCGTGGCATCTACAAGGTGGTGGTGCGGGCGCGCCAGTACGACGTGGCACATGCCAGCCTATTGGCCGCGCGCGATCTGGTCATGGCCGCCATCCACGATACCCCTTTTGATGTGGCAACCACGGTGCATGGCCTGAAGGCCATGGCCGATCGTTTGTGCTTGGGGCCCAGCACTGCGTGCATCGTTGAGGCAGCGGCACAGCGCGGTATACCCGCCCTGCGCCTGACCGAGGGCAACTTGGTGCAACTGGGCCATGGCTCGCGCCAGCGCCGCATTTGGACAGCCGAAACGGATCGCACCAGCGCGGTGGCTGAGAGCATCTCCAGCGACAAGGATTTGACCAAACGCTTATTGGCCCAGTGCGGAGTGCCCATCCCCGAGGGCCGAATTGCTGACAGCCCTGAACAGGCCTGGGAAGCGGCCCAAGACATTGGGCTGCCGGTGGTCATCAAACCCAGCGATGGCAACCATGGCCGCGGCGTTGCCTTGGACCTGCACACCCAGGCCGAAGTCCAAGCCGCGTGGCGCGTGGCCGATGCCGAGGGCAGCCATGTCATTGTCGAACGCCATGTGCTCGGCGAAGAACACCGTTTGCTGGTGGTGGGCGACAAAGTGGTGGCTGCCGCCCGCGGTGAACTCGCATGCATCGTTGGCGATGGCTTGACCACTGTGGCCCAATTGATCGAACAACAAATCAACACCGATCCGCGCCGTGGTGAAGAGGAGCACTTTCCGCTGGACACCATCCGTTTGAACGAACACCCCCATGCGGTGCTGGAATTACAACGGCAAGGCTTGCATGCCGACAGCATTCCTGCATCCGGTCGGCGCGTCATCGTGCAGCGCAATGGCAACATGAGCAACGATGTGACCGACCTGGTTCACCCCGAGGTGGCGGAGGTCGCCACCCTGGCCGCTCGGGTGGTGGGCCTGGACATTGCAGGCATTGACCTGGTAGCCCAAGACATTTCGCGCCCATTGCATGCGCAAGGTGCGGCGGTGGTAGAGGTCAACGCGGGGCCCGGCCTTTTGATGCACCTCAAGCCCGCCACAGGCCAGGCCCGACCCGTCGGCCTTGCGATTGCGGACCACTTGTTCCCACCCAATGAGAACGGTCGCATCCCCATCGTGGGCATCATCGGACAACGCCACACGGCCGGGGTGGCGCAATTGGTGGCTTGGTTGCTGCACCTGTCGGGCAGTCGGGTGGGCATTGCTTGCAGCCAAGGTTTGTTCATGGATCAGCGCTTGGTGCATTCACACGACGCACGAGGGTTTGACATGGGTGAGCGGCTGCTCATCAACCGCAGCATCGATGCCGCCGTGTTTGAAACCTCACCACGACACATCTTGCTTGAGGGCTTGCCTTACGACCGCTGCCAGGTGGGCCTGGTCACCGATATGCCTTCGATGGAGGGCTTGCAAGATTTGGATGTGATGAATGCCGACAACCTGCGCCAGGTGGTTCGCACCCAAGTCGATGTGGTACTGCGCGAAGGTGTGGCGGTGCTCAATGCAGATGTCAGCGCAGTGGCTGAGTTGGAAGAGCTGTGCGACGGTGAGGTCATGATGTACGGCATCAACCCCGATGGACCCACATTGAGCGCGCACCGCCGCCAAGGCCGTCGTTCGGTGTATTGCCGTCAAGGCCATGTGACCTTGGCGCGCGGCGATCAAGAGACGACCCTGTTGCACCTCGAGCTTGGCCCGGTGGCGCGACTGCTCAAACAACAAGACATGACTGTCTCCCACTTGCTGGCGGCCGTCGCCTGCGCATGGTCCCTGGGGGTCACCCCCACATTGATCCGGGCAGGTTTGAAAAATTTCCGCCAAAAAAGCGAGTCT
>RFNL01000144.1 GCA_009927195.1 Betaproteobacteria bacterium
ATCGCCGAATTGGGCTGAACCTTGTTGCGCCAAAGCCCACTGGGCCCACTTCAAAGCACCCGCAACACATGGGTGGGTTTGAAGCCCAGGTCCGCTACTTTGCCTTTGCGACCTCGGGCCGCTTTCGCATTGTTCAGGCTTCTGATCTCCAGCGTTTCTTCACGGCTTTTGCCCCCACGACCCTTGCCCAGCAGCGAAATGCTGCGGGTGTAGGCTGCGGCACCGGCCAGCGTGTCCTTGGCTTCCAGGTCCATCAGCATGAGGCCACGGCCGCCTTTTTCCATCGCCTTGAGTTCGGCCATGTCAAAAGTGAGGATGCGTCCACCCGTTGAAGCACAGGCCACATGGGTGGCGATGGGCAAAGGCTCGGCACCATTGCCACCACCCACCAAGGAGGGTACACACAGGGTTTCCCCCTCGGCCAGGTTGATGAAGGCCTTGCCGCCTTTGTTGCGCGAAACGAGGTTGTCGATGCAACACACAAAGCCATAGCCCCCCGAGTTGCTGAGCAACAAAGTGAGGGTGGACGGGCCGGCGAAGTAATGCACCAACTGCGTCCCTGATTCGACATCGACCATGGTGGTGACCGGCTGGCCATCCCCACGGCCCCCAGGCAACGAAGCCACAGGTACCGAATACACCCGCCCGTTGGAGCCAAAGGCGATGAGTTGATCGACGGTGCGGCATTCGAAGGTGTCGTAGAGCTCGTCGCCCGCTTTAAACGCAAAACTGCTGGGATCATGCCCATGGCCGGTGCGGGCCCGCACCCAGCCTTTGTCCGACACCACCACGGTGACGGGTTCGTCGATCACCTTGACTTCCGCCACCGCTTTTTTCTCGGCTTGGATGAGGGTGCGACGTGCATCGGCAAAGGTTTTGGCGTCCGCCTCAATCTCTTTGACCATCAAGCGGCGCAACGAGGTGGGGCTGCCCAACACATCTTCCAGTCGGCCCTGCTCTTCGCGCAATTCTTTGAGCTCTTGCTCGATCTTGATGGCTTCCAAACGCGCCAACTGGCGCAAGCGGATGTCCAAAATGTCGTCAGCTTGGCGCTCGGTCAGCTTGAAGCGTTCGATGAGGGCTGGCTTGGGTTCGTCGCTGTGGCGGATGATGCGGATCACCTCGTCGATGTTGAGCAACACCAACTGACGGCCTTCCAAGATGTGGATGCGCGCCAGCACCTTGTCCAAGCGAAATTGCGAGCGCCGCTGCACCGTGGTTTGGCGAAACGCGATCCACTCCTCGAACATCTGCCGCAAGGTTTTGGGCACAGGCTTGCCGTCCAAGCCGACCATGGTCAGGTTGATGGACGAAGAACTTTCCAGGCTGGTGTGCGCCAGCAAGCTGGTGATGAGTTCTTGCTGTTCGATGGTGCGTGTTTTGGGTTCGAACACCAAACGCACGGGCGCGTCTTTGCTCGACTCGTCGCGCACCCCATCGAGCACCGCGAGGATGGTGGCCTTGAGTTGGGTTTGCTCGGGCGTGAGCGCTTTTTGCCGGTCTTCACCTTGGGGTTGGTGAGCTCTTCAATTTCTTCCAGCACCTTTTGGCTGCTGACATTGGGCGGCAATTCGTTGACCACCAACTGCCATTGGCCACGCGCCAGGTCTTCGATGACCCAACGGGCACGCACCTTGAGCGAGCCACGACCGCTTGCGTAGGCGTCCGCGATGTCGGCGGCGCTGCTGATGATTTGGCCGCCACCGGGGAAGTCGGGGCCAGGGATGAGCGTGAACAACTCATCGTTGCTGAGCTTGGGGTTTTTGATGAGCGCCACGCAGGCATCGGCCACTTCGCGCAGGTTGTGGCTGGGGATTTCGGTGGCCATGCCCACGGCAATGCCGCTGGCGCCATTCAGCAACGCAAAAGGCAAACGCGCTGGCAACTGCTTGGGCTCTTCGGTGGAGCCGTCATAGTTGGGCTGGAAGTCCACCGTGCCCTCGTCGATTTCATCGAGCAACAAATTGGTGATGCGCGCCAAGCGCGCCTCGGTGTAACGCATGGCGGCGGCGCCATCGCCATCGCGCGAACCAAAGTTGCCCTGGCCGTCAATCAGCGGGTAGCGCTGCGAAAAATCCTGCGCCATGCGCACCAGCGCGTCGTAGGCCGCGCTGTCGCCATGCGGGTGGTAACGACCCAGCACATCGCCCACCACACGGGCGCTTTTGACGGGACGTGCGCCCACCGCGCCATTGGGCCCGCCAAAGCCCAGGCCCATGCGCGACATGGCGTAGAGAATGCGTCGCTGCACCGGCTTTTGGCCGTCGCAGACATCGGGCAAGGCGCGGCCTTTGACCACGCTCAACGCGTATTCGAGGTAGGCACGTTGGGCATAAGCGCCCAGGTGGTCCCCTTGCGGCGATGTCGCTTCAGGGGTGTCGGGGGTGATCAGGTCTGTCATGTCTTCAAGGGTTGAGGTGTTTGGCCAAGGTCACACATCGATTTCAATGTCTGCCCCATACAGCTCCATCAATTCGCGGCGGGCAGAAGCCTCGCCCTTGCCCATGAGTTGGGTCATGATGGCTTCGGTGCCCTGAATGTCCAAGGGGCCCAATTGCACCGGCAGCAAGCGCCGCGTGTCGGGGTTCAAGGTGGTGTCCCACAGCTGCTCGGCGTTCATCTCGCCCAAGCCTTTGAATCGGCTGATGCTGCACTTCTCACGCGGCACACCGTCCTTGGCGCATTTGTCGAGGATGGCGGTGAGTTCTCCCTCGTCCAAGGCGTACATCTTCGCCGCTGGTTTTTTGCCCCGCGCAGGCACGTCCACCCGAAACAGCGGCGGGCGC
>RFNL01000100.1 GCA_009927195.1 Betaproteobacteria bacterium
GCTGGCTTTGTCAGCCGTGCATCAGCACCTGGTCAAAGAAGGCCTGCGCACCAGCGCTGGCTTGGTCGTTGAGACGGGCAGCGCCCGTGAGGTGCATCACTTCGCGGTGTTGGCGGGCTATGGTGCTGAAGCCGTCCATCCCTATTTGGCGATGGAATCCTTGGCCGTCATGCACGCGCAGTTGCCTGGTGATTTGTCGGCCGACAAAGCCATCTACAACTATGTCAAAGCGATAGGCAAAGGCCTCTCGAAGATCATGTCCAAGATGGGCGTGTCCACCTACATGTCATATTGTGGCGCGCAGTTGTTTGAAGCCATTGGCCTCAACACCGAGACCGTGGCCAAGTACTTCAGCGGCACACCCAGCCGTGTCGAGGGCATTGGTGTGTTTGACATCGCCGAAGAAGCGATCCGCATGCACCAAGCCGCGTTCAGTGACGATCCCGTGCTGGCCCAGATGCTGGACGCTGGTGGCGAGTACGCCTGGCGCAGCCGTGGCGAAGACCACATGTGGACGCCAGACGCGATCGCCAAGTTGCAACACAGCACGCGTGCCAACAATTTCAGCACCTACAAGGCATACGCCCAGATCATCAACGACCAAAGTCGTCGCCACATGACCTTGCGTGGCTTGTTCGAATTCAAGATCGACCCTGCCAAAGCCATTCCCCTGGACCAGGTGGAACCGGCCTCGGAAATCGTCAAACGCTTTGCCACGGGTGCCATGTCCTTGGGCTCCATCTCGACCGAAGCCCACGCCACCTTGGCGGTGGCCATGAATCGCATCGGCGGCAAGAGCAACACCGGCGAGGGCGGCGAGGACCCCGCACGCTACCGCAACGAACGCCAAGGCATCCCCATCCGACAGGGCGAGTCTCTCAAAAGCGTCATTGGCGACAAACAAGTCGAGGTCGACATGCCCTTGTTGGCAGGCGACTCGCTGCGCTCCAAAATCAAGCAAGTGGCTTCCGGTCGATTTGGCGTCACCGCCGAGTACCTGGTCAGTGCCGATCAAATTCAAATCAAGATGGCGCAGGGTGCCAAGCCGGGCGAGGGCGGTCAGTTGCCCGGCACCAAGGTGTCCGAGTACATCGGTTTCTTGCGCTACTCGGTGCCGGGTGTGGGCCTTATCTCGCCCCCGCCGCACCACGACATTTATTCCATCGAAGACTTGGCGCAACTCATCCACGATTTGAAAAATGTGGCGCCCCATGCCGACATCAGCGTCAAGCTGGTGTCCGAGGTGGGGGTGGGCACCATTGCCGCGGGC
>RFNL01000371.1 GCA_009927195.1 Betaproteobacteria bacterium
TGACCGGCAACTACCGCATGGGCTTTACCATTTTGGCCTTGATGGCTTGCGCGGGATCAGGTCTGTTTTTATGGGCCAAGCCGCCGCGCCTGCCCAGCACGGCCTGAGCAAGAAGGTTTTCAAAATCGGCGCTTCCCCCCCAAATCCATGCATTAAGATGGCCCCGATCGTTTGACGCTGATCACAGTTTTAACCCACACGAGCCAATATCCCCATGGGCCTGACCCTGTACGAAAAAATCTGGCATGCACACAAGGTGCTCGATGGTGACGATGGCCAAAGCCTGTTGCATGTGGCCCGCCATTTGGTGCACGACGGATCGGTGCATGCGTTTCAATTCCTGCAAGAAAAAGGCTTGCGCGTGCGCCGCCCCGATCAGGTGGTGGCCACCCCCGATCACGGCATCTCCACCCGCAGCCATGTGATGGCCGCCATCACCGATGCCGAACAGCGCCGCGTGGTCGAGCGATTGGTTGACAACACCCAGACACATGGCATTTTGCATTTCCCACTGGGCGATCCCCGTCAAGGCATTGTGCATGTGGTGGGGCCTGAACAAGGCCTCACCCAACCGGGCATGGTGTTGGTGTGTGGCGACTCCCACACTTCCACCCATGGTGCCTTGGGCGCGCTGGCTTTTGGCGCCGGGGCCAGTGAAATTACCCATGTGCTGGCCACCCAAGCCACCTGGCAGCGACGTTCCAAAACCCTTCGGGTGCGGGTCGTGGGCGCGCGCGGCGCGCAGGTCAGCGCCAAGGATGTGATCTTGGCCATCATCGCCAAACTCGGCGCCAACGGGGCGGTGGGCCACGTCATTGAATACGCAGGCCCGGTGATCCGCAGTATGAGCATTGAAGAGCGCTTGACCGTGTGCAACATGTCCATTGAAGCGGGCGCCCGTGCCGGCATGGTCGCACCCGACGAAACCACGTTTGCCTACCTGCAAGGGCGTGCCTATGCCCCCAAAGGGGCCATGTGGGAACTGGCCTTGGACCACTGGCGCAGCCTGCCCTCTGATGCAGATGCCCGTTTTGATGGGGACATCGAACTCGATGCCAGCACACTTGCGCCCATGGTGACTTGGGGCAACAGCCCGCAAGACGGCTTGCCCATCACCGCTTGTGTGCCCAACCCCCAAGATGAGCCCGATGCCGAAAAGCGCGCGGGCATGGAGCGGGCTTTGGGTTACATGGGTTTGCAAGCTGGCATGGCGCTGCAAGACATTGCGGTCGACCAGGTGTTCATTGGCTCATGCACCAATGGCCGCATCGAAGACCTGCGTGCAGCGGCCGCGGTCGCCCGTTTGGGCCAGGCCAAGGTGCCGGTGCTGGTCTCCCCCGGGTCGACCCAGGTCAAGCGGCAAGCCGAAAGCGAAGGCCTGGATCAGGTTTTTAAGCAGGCTGGTTTTGAATGGCGTGAATCGGGCTGTTCCATGTGCGTGGGCATGAACGGTGACTTGGTCGAAGCGGGCAAGCGCTGCGCCTCCACATCGAATCGCAATTTTGTCGGCCGCCAAGGGCCGGGCAGCCGAACCCATTTGATGAGCCCGGCCATGGCCGCTGCTGCCGCCTTGCACGGCCGCTTGACCGATGTGCGCAGATTGGTGACCTGATATGAAAGCATTTGTGGTGGAAGACGGCATCGCCGTTCCCCTTGACCAAGCCGATGTGGACACCGATCAAATTTTGCCGGCGCGTTTTTTGCGCCGGCCCCGGCAAGGCGGATATGGCCAGTTTTTGTTCCGCGATGTGCGCTTCCATGAAGACGGCACTGAGCGCACCGATTTCATCTTGAACCAAGCCCCTTACCGCCAAGCCAGCATCATGGTGGCTGATCGCAATTTCGGTTGTGGCTCCAGCCGCGAGCAAGCCCCGTGGGGTTTGATCGATCACGGCATACGATGCGTGATTGCCGCTGACTTTGGTGATATTTTTTACCTCAATTCGCTCAAAACTGGATTGCTGCCCGTGCAACTCGATATCGCGGTGTGCTTGCGATTGCGCGAGCAATTGCATGCCCAACCGGGTGTGAAACTGCGGGTCGACCTGCCGGCCCAAACCGTGACCGCTCCAGATGGACAGGTTTATGCTTTCCAAATGGATGCATTCCGCAAAAAGTGTCTGCTCGAGGGCCTCGATGAGATCGGGGTGACCTTGCAACACGACGCCGGCCTCAAGGCATTTGAGGTGCAATACCGCCAAGCCTTTCCTTGGCTTTTTAACCTTTGAATCGCATGGAACACTCCACCAAAACCGCGCGCCAACTGTTTGAAGACATCAAAGCCAACCCCACCCGCCGTCGATTTGGCTTTGGCAAACGCCCGGCCATCATCAACATCGACTTGCAAAAAGCCTATACCTGTGTGGGTGAATTCGCCACCGCCTACGAAACCGATCCGCAGCAACTGCACCATGTGAATCAACTCTCCAACGCCTTGCGCGCCAAGGGTGGCCCCGTGGTGTGGACCTACGTGGCCTATATGGATTCGGGCGAAGACTGCGGCATTTGGGGCACCCGCACCGACACCCCGGATTCACTGCAAAACATCAAGGTGGGCTCGCGCCGCTCCGAGTTTGATGACCGCTTGCAAATTGACCACCAACGAGATGTCATCATCAACAAACGCATGGCTTCTGCGTTTCACGAAACCCACCTCAACTCGGTGTTCAATTTCCACGGCATCGACACCGTCATCGTCACCGGTGGCTCCACCTCGGGCTGTGTGCGCGCCACGGTGGTGGACAGCTTGTCGCGCAGCTTTCGCACCATCGTGCCCGAGGAGTGCGTGGCCGACAAGCACGAGAGCCCGCACTTTGCCAATTTGTACGACATGGCCGTGAAGTACGCCGATGTGATGTCGGCCAAAGAGGTGTTGGCTTACCTCGAAGGCTTGCCATCATGAAACGCGATCCGGGCTACTACGACTTTTTGCCCTACCAAGACCGCCCCCCCATTCGCTGGCCCAATGGGGCGCAGTTGGCCTTTTGGGTGGCCCCCAATATTGAGTTTTACGAACTCGATCCCCCACCCAACCCCAAGCGCACGCCTTGGCCCAGGCCCATCCCCGATGTGCAGGCCTATTCCTACCGAGACTATGGCAACCGGGTCGGCATGTGGCGCATGATGGAAGCAATGGACCGCTGTGGCGTGCGCGGCAGCGTCTCGCTCAATGTGGCTTTGTGCGAACACCACCCGGAAATCATTGCCGCTTGTGTCGAGCGTGGC
>RFNL01000428.1 GCA_009927195.1 Betaproteobacteria bacterium
CTTCCTAGAAGGATTTTTCATGTCTGCCTCTGGTTTGCGTTCTGTTCCCAACCCCCTCACCCGCGTTTTATTGGCCCTGGCCCTGCCCGTCTTTTTCACGGCTTGCCCCACCTCTGAAAGTGTTTTCTCATCTGGGGGCGTGGCCACCAACGGTCACTTGAGTGGTGCCACGGTGACCTGTGACGCCAACAAAAACACGGTGTTGACCGACGCGAATGGCGCTTATAATTTCCCGACGGGCTGCCCAGGCAGCGTCACGGTTTCAGGCGGCACCAATGTGGACACGGGCGAGACGTTTGCCGGTGAACTGAAGGCCCCGGCAGGGGCGAGCGCGGTGAACTCACTGACCACTTTGATGGTGGTGGGGGGCCTGACTGAGGCAGAGCTCAAAGCCAGCTTGGGACTGCCCAGTTCCGTCAATCTGTTGGCCACCGATCCGGCGGCTGAAAGTGGTGCCAATTACGCCAACAGCGAGTTGTTTGCCAAAGCCAAAACCGTTCAACAATTGTTCCAAACCTCCATGGACACGCTGTCCACAACCGCCAGCGTGACCGATGCGGACGCCAAAAAGGCGATTTATTCAACCGTTGCGTCCGCACTGGCCAGCCAGATCAAGGCCACTCCCACCACCAAACTGGTGTCTGGGTCCACAGTGGCTGGTTCAGCGGTGTCAGAGGATTTGGTGAAAAGCATGTTGAGTTCAGCGGTCACCCAACTGAAGGCCTCGTCCGATAGCAAGTTGGCCAGCGTTAAGACCGGATTGAACACGGTGCAACCTGCCACCATGGCTGCCTTGATGGCGCCGTCGTTGGCCACACAGTCCCAGCAGTACATGGCCAATGTACCGACCACCGTTGCCGCGGGTCAAGCCATGGCGGCCTTGATCCAAAAAGACCAAACCTTGGCCAGCCAAATCAGTAACAACGCCAGTTTTTTGAGCGCCACCGACCCCACCAAGGTGGCTGATTTGACGACTGCCATGAAAACCTTGGTCACTGCCGCCAATAACCCGGCACTGAGCAATGACGATCGTCAAACCGCTCAGGACACCGCGTTGACCACCCTCACCAGCGCCCAAACCAAATCGGCCACCAACACGGGCATTGCCGCCCCTGCTGCCCCCAACAACTACCTGGCGATCAACAAAGATGCGGTGGCGCTCAAATCCGGTGGACCCACCAGCAAGATCGCGATTGCCGACTTTGCCGGATCTGGTGCCACATTGAAGTGGCCTTTGGCGGACAACACCCAATTGGGAGTGAGTTTGCTGGGCATGGGCTCTCCCAATGTGTCGGCGATCGAGGTGGCGGTGGACATCAGCCAACCCAGCAAAAGTGGTGCCTTCAAAGCCTATATCTCTGGCATGGTGGCTTCCATGACTTCATCGGGCTTGCGCATCCAAAGCACGGCCAACACCAAAATGATCGCATGGGCCCGCAACGATGCGGGCAGTCAAGAGATTTATTCGGACCTCAGTGCCGAAGTGGCCAATATCGATACCACCTTGTCGACCAGCGCCAATCAAATCACTTTCATGCCGCTCAACAGTGCGTTGGAGCGCGCCATTGTGGTCACGGGCGATACCAAAGGCGTGATCAAAAAGCTCTCGGGCACCTTCAATGTCACCATGGTGGTCAAAGGTTTGCCACTGCGCATGAGCAACCAAACACCCTTCAAGGAGTACTCCATTTCTGTGCCCAAATCTTTGACCTCATCATCTGCCCAAAGCCTGACCGGTCCTGGTTTGCTGGGCAAGGTCATACTCGCACCCTGATCCATTCAACATCATCTTGTGCACAAGGCAACGCCCGGCGTTGCCTTGTTTTTTTGATGCGTTGTGATTGAATTGCCAAGCTCTGCCATGCGTTTATTCATACTTTGTTTGTGGGGTTTGTGTGCCAGTGCTGGGGTGTCGGCCAATCCGGTGGATTGGCACCCGCAAGACACCATGACCCCAGGCCAAATGATGGTGTCGGCCACCAGCACCCACTTCAATGCGGGTTTGGATTTCACCCAAGGTCGTGATCGCTCCCCGAGTTTGCGTGGCACCAAATCGGGCGACTACAGGGGCAATGCATTGAGTTGGAGTTGGCAGTTCCTGCCCCATTGGGCGGTGCGTGTCAGCGGCGCGGAGCGGGTGTTGGAGGACGTGGCCGATCAATACCAGATTCGCACCTGGGAAACCTCGATGTGGACGCAGCAAGCGGTTCAAGTGTTGGGCAGCGAGATGGGTTTTGCACGCCTGAGCGCCTGGGGCAACCGTGCAGACAGTTTGCAGTCGAGCACCAGCAAAACAGTGGGTGAGGCAGTGCTCACCCAATCCAAAATTGTGCAACCGCGCGATCAAACCTTGTCCTTGGAGGGGGGCCTGACTTGGTCCAGCAGCCCGGCCTGGAAATACCACGCGGTCATCGGCATGGGTTGGACAGAATTGAAGTACCAGGACTTTCAAGCCAATGGCATGCGCAATGGTTGTGAGTATCAATTGCAAGTGCTGGGGTCAGACGTGGTCGGCACCCGCATTGACCCATGTGCTGTGGTCGGGGCGGCCAGCCAATTCAGCACCCCATTGAGCGCGTATGGATTGGACCTTCCTAAAGAATTGTCGTGGACGGCACAACACGTGATTTGGGGGGGCGGTCTTCAATGGACCAACCGTTGGGGACGCTGGAGAGCGGGTGCCACGGGTCAAACCTGGCAACGCAATGGTGTGGATGAGATCATTGCCAAACGCAATGCCACACCCGTGGTGCAACAACTGCATGTGCGCACCGAGTGGATGTACCCCCTGGCCGAGAAAATTCAGCCATTTGTGGGCTTTGATTACTTCAGCAGCTTTTTGCTCCAAGACGTGCCCATGCTCTACAACAGTGGCACCAGCGCCAATTTTTCGAACACATATTCCCAGTTTCGTGCCGGCTTGAAATTTTTCTTTTGAAGCGCATGGCCGCACATGGGTTCATCTCTTTGTCACTTTCCTGATCTAAATTGCTTTTTTCTAGGAGAACTTCATGACCAAGCTCACTTCCAATCGCCGTGAATTCATCGTTCGCATGACATCGGTTTCAGCCGTCTTATCGGCGGGCAGCGTGATAACCGCCTGTGGGGGCGTGGCCGCAGATGATGCAGTGGATTTTGCTTATGGGGTGGCCAGTGGAGACCCCTTGAGCGACCGCGTTATTTTGTGGACCCATGCCAAATACACGGGCAAAAAACCAACGTCGCCTTGACCTACGAGGTCGCCACCGACAATATTTTTTCTGCCACCAGCGTGGTGGCCTCTGGCTTTGTCATTGCCACCGCCAGCACCAATTTCACCGCCAAGGTTGACGCCACAGGGCTGCAGGCGGGCAAAACCTACTATTACCGCTTCAAGGCGGGCAGCACGGTCTCTCCGGTCGGTAAAACCCGCACTTTGCCAGACAGCACGGCCACCGAGGTCAAGTTGGCCGTTTTTTCTTGTGCCAACTACCCGGAAGGATTCTTCCATGTGTATGGTTTGGCCAGCAAATCCGACGCCCAGTATGCGCTGCATTTGGGCGATTACTTGTACGAGTACCCCGATGGCACATACCCCACTGCGGCCACAGGCTTTCGCAAACACCAACCTGTCACTGAAATTTACAGCCTGGACGATTACCGCACCGCCATGCCCAGTACAAATCCGACCCCGATTTAAAGGTCTTGCATGCCAGCATGCCCATGATTTCGGTGTGGGACGATCATGAGGTGGCCAACGACACCTACAAAGATGGCGCTGAAAACCATGACCCGAGCAAGGAAGGGTCTTTCGCAGCCCGCAAAGCCGTTGCCATTCAGGCTTACCACGAGTGGATGCCAATTCGCACTGGCAGCGACCTGAACATCATCTACCGCAGTTTTGATTTTGGCAGTGTGCTCTCCTTGCACATGCTGGACACACGCCTGATCGGTCGAGACAAGCAAGTGGCTTTTGCAGAACTGCTCAATCCAAGCACCGCAGCCTCGGCACAGGCCACCTTGTATTCACCCACGCGTGAATTGATGGGCACCACCCAAAGCACCTGGTTGACCGAAAAAATCAAGTCATCTGCGGCCACTTGGCAAGTCCTGGGTCAACAAGTGGTGATGGCGCGCATGGAGTTTCCTGTATCGGTGTTGAGCGCCTTGAACCCGGATACGCTGACCAGCGCTGATGCGTTGACAAAAGGATTGGCCGCCGTGACCGATTATGTGACCGCCAAGAACACACCAGCGGGTTCGCGCACCGCCACTCAAGTGGGTTTGATGAACACCACCCTCAACCCCAAGCTCGGCTATAACCTGGACGCATGGGACGGTTACCCATTGGCCCGCGAAAAGCTGCTCGCTGCTGTTTTGGCGGCCAATAAGAAATTGGTGGTTTTGTCGGGTGACACCCATAATGCTTGGCACACCCAACTGACTTTGGCCGGATTCTTGTCGGCCTCACAAGCCGGGGTCAAAGTGGGCGAGGAATTTGCCACACCCAGTGTGACATCGGTGGGATTGGAGAGCTACTTTTCCACATTGCCATCGGCCAATGTCAAGTCGATTTATGAAAGCGTTGTCGACGACCTGAAATGGATGGACCCCTCCCGACGGGGTTATTTGAAAATGACATTCACCAAAACCCAAGCCAAAGGTGAGTGGATTTTTGTGAATTCCGTGAAGTCCACCAGCTACACGGTGGAAACACCGGCGACCGCTGAAACCAGAACCTATTCGATCTGACCGTTCTTGGTCGACAACGGATCGCTCAATGGTCCTGAGCGGTGGCGTTCATCCATGTGCCGCCACCGCCGTCTTCATTTGTCTGCGAAGCGCCATTCGTTCTTGGCCGTGTCGGCCGCCAAGGCTCGGCCAGGGATGTGCATGTCACCGGTGTCGCGCATGACGTAGGACTGGATGCCTTTGAACGATTTGATTTTCATGAACTCGTTTTTGATCGCCTCACGCGCCACTTTAGGGTCGGTGTTGCCGTCGATCTTGGCATTGCGCATCATGTCGGCATAAACCAAAACCGTGTCGTAACTCAACGACCAATTGGCTGAGTTGGCTGGTTTGCCCAGGGAGGGATCGGCCCGCTCTTGGAAGCGCTTGATGGCGGCCAAATTCAGCGCGTTGTCGCCGGTGGAACTGGTGGGGGTGGTAAATCCAATGGTGTGCCAGTTGCGGCCGGCATCGCCCACGGTGTTGACAAAGGGGCCGGGCCAAATCAGCGAGTTGGCCAGCACCGGCACTTGGATGTTTTGGGTTTTGAACTCTTTGGCCAATTGCAGGGCGTTGGGGCCCAAGGCCGAGACCAGCACCGCATCGGGGTTGAGACCTTTGATTTGAATCGCCACTGGGGAAAGGTCGGTGGCGCGGGTGGAAAACTCCGCCACGCCCAAGACCTTCATACCGGCTTTTTTGGCCAGGGCTTCAAAAGCCTCGGCACCGGCTTTGCCAGAGGCTTCGCGCACGTCGGCGGTGATGACCACGTTTTTGACATTCGGGTATAGCTTGGCGAACGACGCAAAACCTTCTCCGATGTAGATGTCATCGGGCGGTTGCATGCGGATGGTCCAGGGCCGGATGGTGATGCCGGGCTTGCTGGCGGTGGCGGTGATGGCGGGCATGTTCAACTGATTGGCCAAAGCGCTCACGGTTTCCCATTGCGTGCCGGTCATGGGGCCGATCACGCCAAAGTGGCCTTCGCCCAAAAATTTGCGAAACATCACCACCGCTTGGCCGGGGTCGATGGTCGCGTCCACGCTATCGACTTGCAGCATGCTGCCGTTGATACCGCCTTTGGCGTTGACATCTTCCACCGCGAGTTTGATCATCAACTCTTGGGCTTTGCCATAACCGGCCAAGGGGCCGGTCAAGATGCTGATGTAGCCAATTTTCACCGGTGGTTTGGCTTGGGCCAGCGCCCATTGGGGCAGCAGGGCGGCAGCCACCAGGGACAGGATAAATCCAGAACGTTTCATACAAGGTCTCCTTTTTTACACAGTTTGCCGACAAAAAATCAAGCCGTTGCAGGGTTGGGATTGAACGGATCATGGCCCAAATAACCAGCCACCACCGCAGGGTCGCGCGCCATATCGGCGGCCGCACCCGATGCGGTGAACACCCCTTGCGACAGCACATGGGCGCGGTGCGCCAAGCGCAAGGCGCTGCGCACATTTTGTTCCACCAACAAGATGCCCAAGCCACTGTCGCGCAAATCGGCCAATATCTGAAACAACTCTTGGCGGTAACGCGGTGACAATCCCATGGAGGGTTCGTCGAGCAACAGCAATTGGGGCCGGTTCATCAAGGCCCGCGCAATTGCCAGCATTTGTTGCTCGCCGCCCGAGAGGTTGCCCGCCAATTGATGGCATCGCTCTTGCAAGCGGGGAAAACGCTGATACACCCCATCACGGGCGGATTCAAATGGCGCTGCACTGGGGCGGATTTCCCAGGCCAGCCGCAGGTTTTCTTCCACCGCCATGCGCTGCAAAGTGCCACGCCCCTCAGGCACATGCAGCATGCCGGCATGGGCCAAAATGTGCGTGGGGGTGTGGTGGATGTCGTGGTTCAAAAACCGGGCGCTGCCCTGGGCCAGCGGCAACAAACCGCTGAGGGCCTTCATCAGCGTGGTTTTGCCAGCGCCATTGGCACCCACAATGGCCACGGTTTCACCGGCATGCACCTGCAAGTCAATGCCACGCAAAGCGCGAATCGGCCCGTACGACACATGCAAACCTTGGACAGACAACAGGGGCGGGCTCATTCGTCGTCACCCAAATAGGCTTTTTGGACTTCGGGGTGATCGAGCACTTCGCTGGCCGATCCTTCGGCAATTTTGCGGCCGTCATCCATGGCCACCACCCGGTCGGAGAGGCTGCGGATCAAACCCATGTCGTGCTCGATGAGCATCATCGCTTTGACCCATTTTCGGGCGGTGTGGATGTCTCGGATCAGGTCTTCGGTTTCTGTCTCGTTCATGCCCGCAGCGGGTTCATCGAGCAAGAGCAAAGCCGGATAACCGGCCAAGGCCCGTGCGATTTCCAAGCGACGGGCCTCGCCGTACGACAAAGTTTGGGCGGGCACATCGGCCTTGTCGGCCAGGTGCATGGTGTGCAGCCACTGCATGGCTTCGTCCACCGCTGCGCTGCGCTGGGTGAAGCCCCAAAAGGCTTTCCAGGGATGGGCGGCAAAGGTTTTTTGGGCCACCATCACGTTTTCAAGCACGCTCATGCGCTTGAACAGGCGGATGTTTTGAAAGGTGCGGCCAATGCCCAGACGGCCAATCTCGTGCAGGCTC
>RFNL01000450.1 GCA_009927195.1 Betaproteobacteria bacterium
GGTGTGCCTGCCGCTATCATGGGCGCTGCCCGGGATGCTTTGTCGCCCTTGGGCGAGGTGGATTTGCAAATGCCTTTGCGTTCCGAACAACTGTGGCAGGCCCTGCAAACGGCATCCAATGGAGACAAGTCTTGAAATACAAAAAATCAGAGGCCAAAGAACACGCCCGCGAACATTTGGTGGGTGTATGGGCCGCCAACCTCACACCGTTTGACGACCAAGGTCGACTCGACGAGGCGGCTTATCGGGACAATTTGCGCCACTGGATCCGCGACCTGCAACTCGGTGGTTTGTTCATTGCGGGCAAGCAGGCCGAGTTTTTTTCCATGTCGCTGGGCGATCGCAAAAAACTCATGGAAATCGCCGTGGACGAAGCCCGCTTGGCAGGCAACCGAGGTGGCGTGGGCCATTGCGGCATCATCACCTCCTGCTCAGACACCCAACTCGACACCGTGTTGGAATTGGCCCAACACTCGCAAGACATCGGGGCCGACTACATCATCGTGCACAGCCCGGTGCTGCACTTTGGTGCAGACACCGATGACACCATTTACGAGTACTACCGCTATTTGTCCGAGCAAGTCAATTTGGGCATGGCGATGTGGAACCACCCCGACTGTGGCTACACCATGTCCCCGCAGTTGTGCAACCGCATTGCCGATTTGCCCAATGTGGTGGCCATCAAATACAGCAGCGAGCGGGCCCACTACATCCGCCTGACCGAATTGGCGGGACACAAAATCCATGTCAGCAACCCCTCGGAGGAGGAGTGGTTGGACAACATCATCGAGCTGAACTGGAAGCTTTATTTGTGCTCCACACCGCCTTTTTTGTTGCAAACCCAAAAAGACCAGCGCATGAACGAATACACCCGCTTGGCCTTTGCCGGTGAGCATGCGGCGGCCCGCAAAGTGCGCGACAGCCTAGAGCCGGTGCGCCAAGCCTTCAAGGCCAGCAAGCCCAGGGGCAAGCCCCAGGCGCATGCCAAATGTTGGCAAGAGCAATTGGGTCAGCATGGTGGGCCGGTTCGCCGCCCCTTGCTGCAACTCACCGATGCCGAACGCGCCCAAGTGGTGAGCGCGTTTGCCCAATGTGGACTACAGCGTTGACAGGCCCCACCATGCCAGACAGCCCGCGATTGGCCGCCACCCATTACAGCGCACCGTTGAATTTTTCCCAATGGGTGCAAGCGAACTCGCAAGCACTCAAGCCGCCGGTGGGCAACCAGCAAATCTGGAAAAACTCAGACCTGATTTGCACCGTGGTGGGCGGCCCCAACCAACGCACCGATTTCCACGACGACCCCTTTGAAGAGTATTTCCACCAGTTCAAAGGCCAAGCTTCGGTCCTGATTGCCGACAGGGGAAAGTTTGAGCGCATTCAACTGCGCGAGGGCGATGTGTTTTTATTGCCTGCCCATGTGCGCCACTCGCCCCAGCGGCCCGAGGCCGGCAGTTTGTGCACCGTGATCGAACGCTCCCGGCCCGTCGGCGAGGTCGATGGTTTCGAGTGGTACTGCGCGCAGTGCGGCGGCATGGTGGCGCGCCGTGAAATCCAATTGCAAAGCATTGTGGATGACCTGCCCAAAGCCTTTGCTTCGTTTTACGACACCCCGCAAGCCGACCGCCATTGCCCTCATTGTGGCCACGTGCACACAGGGCGTGACTGGCAAAGTTGGCACCAGCACTTGGCCATTCACCATCCCGTTTGAGGCCTTCAGCGCTTGACAAAGCGCAGGGTGAAGCGGTCGCTCTCGCCGATGGTTTGAAACCTGGCCCGGTCCACATCCTTCATGCGGTAGGTAGGCGGCAAAGACCAAACCCCCTCGGGGTGGTCCTTGGTGTCTTTGGGGTTGGCATTGACCTCGGATCGGCCGGTGAGCGCAAACCCATTGGCCTCGATCAACGCGATCGCGACATCTTCTCGCACATAGCCCGAAGCCATTTGCTGCGCCTGTGGGCGGTCGTTGCGGCCACGGTGGTCCACGATGCCCAGCACGCCGCCGGGCTTGAGCGCCTTGTGAAAGGCGCGCAAAGACTCCACCACCTCTTCGCGCTCCATCCAGTTGTGCAGGTTGCGAAAGCTGATGACCACATCCGCGCTGCCCGCAGCGGCGATTGGGTGGTTATCGGCGCGAAAAGCAGTGACTTGCACCTGGTCGTAGAGTTGGGGCTCGGCCTTGAGGCGCTCCAATAATTTTTGCTGATCCGCAATGTATTGCGGCAAGGATTGATCGCGGTTGGCAGCGATGTATCGCCCTTTTTCGCGCAACCATGGGGCCAATATCTCCAGGTAATAACCACCACTGCCCGGCAAAATCTCGACCACGGTGTGGTGCGCTTGGATGCCAAAAAACGCCAGGGTTTCGGCTGGATGGCGGTAGGGGTCACGCACCACATTGGCGGGGCTGCGCTGGGGTCCAGCCAGCAAGGCTTGAAAATTGGCCGGGTCTTGCGCCCGGGCGGGTGCAGCCCAGGTCAAGGCCAGGCAACTCAAAGCGGCGCTGATCAGGGCAAACCGGCGTTGGGAAAAATGGTTCTGTGGCATGGGGGCTCGCAAGGTGGAACAGGCATGCTAACAAACAAGTCCGCCGCCGTGTGAACCAATGCCGGTTTGCTCGCCGTGCGTTGAAAAGCATTCTTTCTGAGCGTTTTATTTTCAGAAAAATAAATGGAAAGTGGTCTTCTTGTGGCTTTCATGGGGGTTTTGTTTCATATTTTCTGGCTCAAGCCGATACTCTTGTGCCGCCACTGTGACTGGGGGCTGTTTCATGACCACCGAAAAATCAATGGATCGCTCCTTATTCAAATTGCTGCTCATCTCGGCCCTGTCGGCCGCGTTGGTCGTGCCTTTGTTTTTTTACTCGCGCAGTTTGCTGCAGCAAGCGGAACAGGCTTTGGCCGCTGATCAAGCCGCCACAGAGCCGGTCGATGAGGCAGCAAAGCCAGACCCCAGCAGCCACACCGATGCGGGCAGCGATACAGACCAAGCACAGGCCGACCAAGACCCACACAAAGAGGCGCACGGGTCTGCGGCCAGCACAGACAAAGCCGCGGCTGACCAGGCCAGCCCTGCGCAAGCCGCGGCTGTAGCGGCCACCGACAAGGCCCAAGACGATGACGCAGGCCAAGTCTATAGACCCCCGCTGTTTGGCAGTTGCAAGCGCTTGTTCCAGCAATTGCAAAAGCGCAAAGTGGCTGAGGGCGAATACAAGGCTTTTGCATTTGCCTTTGATGGCAAGGTGGCCAATTGTGCGGACTATGTTTCGAATAAAAGTTTGCGCCACGCGCGTGCGGTGGTGGTGAAGAATTGTCAAGAAGAACGGCACGATAAGCGCTATGTGCCCTGCCTTTTGTATGAAGTCCAATGAGCACAGGGAAACGGTGATGAACTGTCTGCAATGCCACAACCCCTTGCCGGTGACCGCCAATTTTTGCGGCAAATGCGGGACCACGGTCCCCGGCAAGAACAAGAAACCCATGGCCCAGGCGCTTGACGCTGCGCATGCCGAAGATGCGCCCGAGAAGGAAGAGGGCATCGACCTGTTGGCCTATGTCAAACACCAAAAAGCGCTGATTCCAGGTCAAACCACAGAACACGAGGTCGATGCCGCAGTCGTTAAGGACCATGTGCAAACCGTGCCAGCACCCAAGGCGCCAGCCAGGGAAGCCGCCGTCGGCGAAGCGGCGGTTCAATTGATGGACGACTTGAGGGCCCAAATCGATGCGGTCGGGGTTTCCGCGCCCGTCCATTCGCAAATGCTTCCCCGCGAATTTGTGCCATCAGCAGCGACTGCGGCTTACCCGGTTCCTGCACCCCATCCGGCGCCAGTGGCCAGCGCCAACTTGTCACCCGAATTGGCCGCACATTGGCAAGACATGATGCAATCGTTGCAAGAGCGCATGGATGCTTTGGCGCAGCAAATCGTGGCAACAGCGGAGAGCAATAACCAATTGGAGCCCATGCGCGCATGGCACGATGTGCAAGATGTGCTGGAAGTGCAGGGCCGGCAGTTGCAGGACCTGATGGGCCAGGTCCAAGGATTGGCCGCCAACGAACAAGTGCAGGCTTTGAGCGAGCAGATCAAACAGTGGCAAGCCGACAACGAAAAAGCGCGGCAAGCTGAGGCCCCAAAAATACCGCAGATGCAATCCAATCTGGTGGCCTATCAAAACGAGCAAATGCAAGCCCTGGGGCAACTGCAGCAAGAGTTGCGCGCTTTTGCACTGGCCGGTGCCCAATCCGCAGGGCGTTTGATGGCCATTGAACAAGCGGTTTCGCAGTTGCAGTCACGGTTGGGCGTACAACCTGGCCATGCCGTCCCACCCGTCACCAGTATTGCGGCAGCGTCGCCCGCAACTGCGGCATCCACCCAGGTGGTGGTGTCTGAACCGCTCGAAAAAGTGGAGCGGGTGACCCCGTCTGGCCCCAAATCCGCTTGGGTCAATGCTTTGATGGTGGGGGCTGTGGTGGTGGTGCTGGTGTTGACGGCGGTGTTGGCGGGCATGGCGGTCTACAACTTCATGTCCTACAGCAGTTTGAAGGCGACAGCGAGCGTCAAAGCCAAACCTGAGCGGGCTGAGCACGACAAGGATGCCCACCCATGATTTGCGGTCAATGTCGGCTGATCAACCCGTCTGACAATTTGTTTTGTCAGAACTGTGGCGCGGAGTTGTCCATTCCGGAACGCTTGGCCAGCCCCATGTTCACCAAGGCCAACA
This sequence comes from Betaproteobacteria bacterium, assembly GCA_009927195.1. Lineage (GTDB taxonomy): Bacteria > Pseudomonadota > Gammaproteobacteria > Burkholderiales > Burkholderiaceae_C > Limnohabitans. The sequence goes on from RFNL01000450.1 coordinate 4,722, forward strand.
CGATGGACAACAACTCCATTTTGTTGACCCGCAACCATTGGTTGGTGCGCTGGGATCTGTGGCTGCCGTTCATCTTGGTGGCCCTGGTGGGCGCATTGTTGCGCTGG
>RFNL01000273.1 GCA_009927195.1 Betaproteobacteria bacterium
TTCTTGCCCGATTTGCAGCGGATCTTGAGTTATTTGCCCAAGCAGCGCATTACCTTGTTGTTTTCGGCCACCTTCTCGCCCGAGATCAAGCGGCTGGCGTCGAGCTATTTGCAAAACCCGGTCACCATCGAGGTGGCGCGGCCCAATGAGACGGCCTCTACCGTCAGCCAGCATTTCTACAGCGTGAGCGACGACGACAAGCGCCGCGCCCTGCGCGAATTGATCAAACGCCACGCCATCACCCAAGCCTTTGTGTTTGTCAACAGCAAACTGGGTTGTGCCCGCTTGGCGCGATCACTCGAGCGCGATGGCCTCAACACCACCGCCTTGCACGGCGACAAAAGCCAAGATGAACGGCTCAAGGCCTTGGACGCCTTCAAGCGTGGCGACGTGGATTTGCTCATTTGCACCGACGTGGCCGCACGCGGCTTGGACATCAAAGATGTGCCTGCGGTGTTTAACTTTGACATCCCCTTCAATGCCGAAGATTATGTGCACCGCATAGGTCGCACGGGCCGGGCCGGTGCTTCCGGCTTGGCGCTGAGTTTTGTTTCGGGCAATGACAACCGCTTGGTGGCGGACATTGAAAAGTTGATCAAGAAAAAGATTGAACTCGAGGCGATTGAATTTGACGCAGACCGACCGCGCGAGCGCATCAACAACGGCCGGCGCGCTTGGGGCGAAGAAGACCCGCGCGATGTGCTGGATGCGCCCGAGGCAAATCGACTCCGGGCTTCAGCGCGTGGGCCCCGTTCGGCACCCAAAGACCCGTTCTTTGACAAACCCTATGAACCACCCACCGTGGTCGCCCCGCCAGCCTGGGAGGCCAGCGAGCGGCCCTCAGGACGCATATCGGTCAATATCAAGCCCAAGCGCAAAGTGGCGGCATTGTTCAAAACCGAATCCTGAGCGGCACTTTTTCTGCACCTACAGCGCAGCCGGATGCATACCCCTGGCCCTCAGCTCAAAGGGGCCGCGCGGTCCGGATTGGGCACCTGCACTTTGTCTCCCCAACGGCCATCGGGGCGCAACTCCAAAGCGGTCAGCATGCCGCCCCACACACAGCCTGTGTCCAGGCATGCCACATCTTCGCGCTCCAGCCAGCCCAGGGTGGACCAGTGGCCAAAGGCGATGCGGGTGCCGCTGCTGAGGCGCTTGGGAACATCAAACCAAGGCATCAAGCCCTTGGGCGCACGCTGCGCGCCTTCTTTGACGCTGAAGTCCATGACCCCTTGGGGGCTGCAAAAACGCAAACGGGTCAGCGCATTGACAATGCAACGCCAGCGCTCTACCCCCTGCAATTGATCGCTCCAATGGGCAGGCGAGTTGCCATACAACTGGGGCAAAAATTCTGCCAACCGGGCAGTGCGTAAAACGGCTTGTACTTCTGCGGCCAGGGCCAAGGTTTGGTCGATCCCCCAACTGGGCAGCACGCCCGCGTGCACCATCAGACAATCTCGCAGGTGCAAGGCCAGCGGTTGCATGCGCAGCCACTGCAACAATGGATCGCTGTCTTGGGCTTGCAACAAGTCGTTCAAGGTGTCGCTGGGGCGGGCGGGTCGCACCCCATGGGCCACGGCCAAGGCATGCAGATCGTGGTTGCCCAGCACGCAAAGGGCAGCGCCTTGCAAGGCCACCACGCGCCGCAGCACTGCGGCGGAGGAGGGACCGCGGTTGACCAAGTCACCCAACAAAACCAATTGGTCGCGGCTGGGTGAAAAATCGATATGTTGTAGCAACAGGTGCAAGGCCGCATCACAGCCTTGCACATCGCCAATCAGGTAAAGTGCCATGCAAGTGATTGTCTCTAATTTGACGCTTTTGATCTGCGCCCCCCACACCCCATGGAACTGTTGTTGATTGCAGGCCTGACCCTGCTCAACGGGTTCTTTGCCATGGCCGAAATGGCGCTGTCGTCCAGCCGCAAAGCCCGCTTGGTCGCTTTGGATGAGTCTGGTGCCGCCGGTGCGCGGGCCGCTTTGGAGTTGATGGAGCGACCCACCCAATTTTTGTCCACGGTGCAAATTGGCATCACCTCGATCGGGGTGCTCAATGGCATCGTGGGCGAGGCCGCTTTCAGCCATGGTTTGGGTCAAGTGATGTTGGATGCGGGCTGGAGCCCCTGGGCCGCCGCTTGGGTGGCCACGGCCGTGGTGGTCACCCTCATCACCGTCATCACCATCATTTTTGGCGAGTTGGTACCCAAACGCATCGCCCAGTTGCACCCCGAAACCGTGGCACGTTGGTGCGCACCGCTCATGTTGGCCCTGGCCCGCTTGGCGCGGCCCATGGTGTGGTTGCTGTCGTGGGCCACCTCGGGGGTTTTGGGCTTGTTGCGCATTGATACCCGAGGCAGCCCCAGCGTGACCGAAGAGGAGATCACCGCCAGTTTGAACCAGGGGGTGGATGCAGGATTGATTGAGTTGCACGAGCACCAAATGGTGAAAAACGTGTTTCATTTGGACGAGCGCAACCTCACATCGATGATGGTGCCGCGCGCCGACATTGCCTGGCTGGATGCCCGCGCCAGCGTGGCCCAGGCCTTGGCCCAGATCAGACTCATCGGGATCCATTCTTGGTACCCGGTGTGCCGAGATGGTTTGGACCATGTGTTGGGCGCCATCAGCGTGGGTCAGTTGTTGGACCCGACTTTGGCCCCAGACCTTTTGCTGGAGACCTTGGTTCAGCCCGTGCCATTTGTGCCCGAAACCCTGACCGGCTTGGACTTGCTGGCCCAATTTCGCCGCCCGACCAACCTGGTCGCTGGCCCTGGATGGCGTGACCACAGCCAGGGTCGTTTGACTTTGGTGGTCGATGAGTACGGTGTGGTTCAAGGCATGATGACCCCGCGCGATGTGCTCGAAGCCATCACCGGTGAGTTGCTGCACAACTCTGCCCCAGAGGAAACCTGGGCCACCCAGCGAGCCGATGGCACTTGGTTGCTCGACGGACTGATGCCCATCAGCGAACTCAAGACCCGCTTGCAGCTAAAAGATTTACCGCATGAAGACAAAGGCCGCTACAACACCGTCGCCGGATTGGTGTTGGTGTTGGCTGGCCGATTGCCACGCACCGGAGAGGTTTTTGAAGGGGCCGGTTGGTCCTTTGAGGTGTTGGACATGGATGGTCGGCGCATCGACAAGGTGTGGGCCAGGCCCTTGCCAGATTCTGACCATACAGGGTAATCCCATGTCTGTCGGCCACGGATAAATTTGATAATTCTTGATTAATCTATCAAGAATTAACATGTCTGACACCACTGGCCATGACCCGCAGGTCCCTGATGGGATTGATGGGGCACAGCTGAACGGCTGCGCCTGTTGGCTGGTTTGGACCCCACGGTGTTGGCGATACGCACCAGTTTGTCCAAAACCAGGTGCTGCAAATCGAAAATGGTGGACATGATTTGTTCTACAACCTGTCCATCAAACGCGCTTGTGCCCGCAAACTGGCCCAGGCATTGGGCATTAACCCCAATGTTGTGGTGGCTGATTTGCCCGCCTCGGCCGCAGCTTCCGCCGTGGCGGAGGTAGCGTTGTTGCCCAAATGGAAAGCGGCTGACCCAATGGATCGAAAAAGGCGCCGCTTCCCCGTCTTTGCGGCCAGCGCCGCCGTGGTGCTGGTGATGATGGCTGTGGCTGTGACACAGCTGCAAAGAATGGATGGCGGTATCTCAGCGGCGGCGCAGTTGTGGCGGGATTGGGTGGCTTGGATGCCCCGATTGAACCTTTCAAGAACGCCATCCCAGGCCTCAGACAACGGGTCCACCGCCACCCCTTCCGAGCCCGCCTCAGCGGACAAGGGGCCTGAGCACGCGCGGAGCGTGCAAACCCAGGTGACTGCCAGTGCCAACCCAACGGCCCCAAAGGCGCCCAGTGAATGTCCATTGGCCAACGGTCAAAGCCCTGTGGTGCAGCCACTAAAGGCCTTCAAAGCGGGGCAAATGGTGTTTGTGCAGGCCTTGGGCGATCAGCATTTGTGCCTGCGCGACCACAGTGGGCAGGCATGGTCGGTGTTTTTCAAGGCCGGCCAAGAGCGCAGTTTCTATGGCTTGCCACCATGGACGGTTCAGTCGCCGGCCTTGTCGCAGTTCAAAGTTTTTTTCCAGGGCTGGCGGCTGCGTTTCCCAGAAGACTCCCTAAACAGCGTGCGCATCGTCGAGGTGCCGTACTGAGATGCCATCGATGCGCGGTTGCCAACCGTGCCTGCCAGTCATCGGTTTGACCGTACATGGGCTCTATTGGGCTCTAGCTGAGAGACAATCAAGCCATGCCAACCAAGCCCTTAACCCACCCATCCGATGCCGTGGCTGGCCCTTTGGCCGGTATCAAGGTGATCGAACTCGGACAACTCATCGCGGGTCCCTTTGCGGCCAAAACCCTGGCCGATTTTGGTGCCGATGTCATCAAAATTGAGCCCCCGGGGGCCGGCGACCCCTTGCGCAAATGGCGCTTGCTCAAAGATGGCACCTCGGTGTGGTGGCAGGTGCAGTCACGCAACAAGCGCTCGGTGGCGCTGAATTTGCGCAACCCCCAGGCGCAAGACATCGTGCGCCAACTCGCCGGCGAAGCCGATGTGTTGATCGAGAATTTTCGCCCCGGCGCGATGGAGTCTTGGGGTTTGGGGCCGACCGCGTTGCAAGCACTCAACCCGCGCTTGATCATGTTGCGCATCAGCGGTTATGGGCAGACCGGGCCGTGGCGCGATAAACCCGGGTTTGGCGTGGTGGCAGAGGCCATGGGGGGCTTGCGCCACCTCACTGCAGAGCCGGGCAGGGTGCCGGTGCGGGTGGGGGTGAGCCTGGGTGACACCTTGGCCTCTTTGCACGGAGTGATCGGTGTGTTGATGGCATTGCACGAGCGCCACCGCAGCGGTTTGGGTCAGGTGATCGACATGGCCTTGTACGAGGCGGTGTTCAATTGCATGGAAAGCCTGTTGCCCGAATACAGCGCCTTCCAAGCGGTGCGCGAGCCCGGTGGCAGTGCCTTGCCTGGCATTGCACCGACCAATGCCTATCGCTGCAACGATGGGGGCTATGCCCTGGTGGCGGGCAACGGCGACAGCATTTTCAAGCGCCTCATGCATGCCATTGGGCGCGATGACCTGGGGCTGGACCCGGCCCTGTCCGACAACAGCGGTCGGGTGGGGCGGGTGGCTGAAATCGATGCGGCCATCGAGGCCTGGACCTTGCAGCACAGCGTGGACGAGGTGTTGGCCATGCTCGAGCGCCAGAAGTGCCCGGTGGGCGCATCTACACCATTGCCGACATTGCCCATGACCCGCATTACCAAGCGCGCGGCATGATCGAGCAAATCACCATGGCCGATGGTTCTCGCTTGAGCGTGCCCGGTGTGGTGCCCAAACTCTCGCGCACGCCCGGTGGCATGCGCCGACTTGCTCCCGATTTGGGCCAAGACACCGATGCAGTGCTGACCGAATGGGCCTGAGCCCGGCGCAAATTCAAACCCTGCGCGAGCGCGGCGTGGTGGCTTGATGGAGTTGCAGGAATTGCTCTATTGCCAGGGCTTTGGCACTCGCCGCGTGTGCGTGGGACTGGTGCAAAAAGGCTTGGTGCGGCTGCCCATAGACGGTGTGTGGCAGACCTGCCAAGACCCATGGAGGGAGATCGATGTCGCGCCCGACAAGCCCTTTGAAGTGCAAGGCATGTCCTGGATTTACCGCGCCCGTGCCCATCTGATGCTGCACAAACCCGCTGGGACAGAATGCTCGCGCAAGCCCTCGGCTTGGCCCAGCATTTACAGCCTGTTGCCCGCGCCTTTGCGTCAGCGGCCGCAAAAAAGCGCGGTCGACGGTGTGCAGGCCGTGGGCCGTTTGGACCAAGACACCACGGGTTTGTTGCTGCTCAGCGATGACGGGCAATTCATCCATCGCATGGCTTCACCGCGCCACCATGTGCCCAAGCGCTATCAGGTGCACACCGTGGACGCGCTGACCCCGTATCAAACCGACCAATTGATGGCGGGCGTGGTGCTCGACGACGATCCGCTGCCGGTGCGTGCCGCCGCCTGCGAGACCCTGGGCAGCCACCACCTGGCCCTGACCTTGACCGAAGGCAAGTACCACCAGGTCAAGCGCATGCTTGCGGCGGTGGGCAACCGGGTAGCGCGATTGCATCGATCGGCCATTGGCGGTTTGCAATTGCCCAGCGACTTGCTGCCCGGGCAGTGGCGTTGGCTCAGCGCCTGCGATTTGCTGCAAGTGGGCTATTCGACCTGAGACTGCGACTCAAGATGGATCGATGCGAGAAAGTCCACCACCGCCGCCAGCGCTTGCGCGGGTTGATCGCGGTGGGGCGTGTGACCACAGTCTTCCAACACCACCCTCTCGATGCGCCCTTGCGGCCAAATGTCATGGATTTGTTGCAGCGTGCCATAGGCATCTTGCCGACCTTGCAGGGCCAGCACGGGGTCGGCAATGGATTGGCACTGCTGGCGGATGTCAAGGCCCCGAAAAGCTGGCGACAACCAGATGTCGTTCCAGCGCCAAAAGGCGGTGTCCACCTGGGCGTGAAAGCGGGCCAGGCGTTGGCGCAAGTCACCGCCCTCATAGGCGGTCCTGGTTTGTTGGATGGCCGCGATGCACATGTCTTCGACGATCACATGGGGGGCCATGGCAATGCAAGCGCTCACCCGATGGCGGCTGGCATACAGCAGAGCAATGCTTGCACCATCTGAGTGGCCCAGCAACACCGGGTGGGTAATGCCCGCCTGGGCCAAAAATTCGGGCAAGACCTCCCAAGCTTGGGTGTGCAGGTAGTGGGGAGGTAGAGCCCCTGCCGCGCGGGCATTGGCCACGTCGTCGGATTGGCCATAGCCTTCGCGCGAATAAACCCAACCGGATCGACCACTGGCCTGGCACACCTGGGCTGGCCAGTCCAAGCCGCGCTGGGTCCACATCGCCACCGAGCCCAGGCCCTCGTGCAAAAAAACAATCGGTGCCAGCGCCGGGGCGGCTGGGCTGGCGGGGATGTGGCGCACCTCCAGGGCAACGCCATGGCATTTCATGTGCGGCATGGCGGAATGTTAGCGCCCAGCGTTTGCAGGGCTTTGCCCGCTCGTTACACTTGTGGCATCGAATCAAAGGGCGGTCGTGCAGGCCGTGGGTCTTGAATATGCGTTCAGTTTTTCGCTTGGGCTTGGCCGGCTGGTGGGGGTCCTTGGCGGTGTCGGTGGTGGCGCAAACCCACCCGATTTTTGTGCTCAATTCTTTGGATGCCACGGTGTCCGTCATCGACCCCAAAACCTGGCAGGTCAGCCGCCAAATTTCCACCGGCAAGCAACCTCATCACCTGTATCTGACACCGGATGAAAAGTCGGTCATCGTGGCCAATGCAGGAGGCGACTCGCTCAGTTTCATCGACCCGCGAACCGCCCAGGTGCAGCGCGTGGTGCGTGGCACTTTGGACCCTTACCAACTGCGCTTCTCGCCCGATATGAAGTGGTTCGTCACCGTCGCCAATCGCTTGAACCACATCGACATTTACCGCTGGGACGGCCACACCCCGGTGTTGGTCAAACGCATCCCTTCGGGCCAAACACCCAGCCATTTGTGGATCGATAGCCAAAGCACCACGGTTTACGCCAGCATGCAAGAAAGCCACGAGTTGGTGGCAGTGGACCTGGCCAGCCAAACGGTGAAGTGGCGCATCAAGACCGGTCAATTGCCGGCCGATGTGTTTGGCACCCGCGATGACAGCAGCCTGCTGGTGGCCTTGACCGGTGGCCGTGAAGTGCAGGTGTATGACCTGCGCGCCAGCCCAGCGCGCTTGGTGCGCTCCATCCCCACGGGCGAGGGGGCGCATGCTTTTCGCTCTGCCGGTGACGCCAGGCATGTGTATGTCAGCAACCGGGTGGCCAACACCATCAGCAAAATCGACTTGCAAAACTGGAGCGTGGTGGCGCAATTCAAGGCGCCGGGCGGGCCCGACTGCATGGAGTTGAGCGCCGATGGGCGCTGGTTGATGGTGTCTTCGCGATGGATCAAAAAGGTTAGCGTCATCGATACCCAAAACGGCGCCCTGGTGCGCCAAATCAAAGTGGGCAAATCCCCGCACGGCATTTGGACCTTGGACCATGCCACGCGTTTGTAAGCCCAACCGCTACCTGCGCCCAGCATTTTGGGCTTTGGCGCTTGGCGGGCTGATGCTGGGGGCTGGCGCACCGGCCCTGGCCAGCGATGGCGTTTGCAGCAAGCCGCTTTACCTGACCTTTGACACCGGCCACATGGGTGTGGCCGAGCTGATTGCCGATGTGTTGCGCCGCCAGCAGGTGCGGGTGACTTTTTTCGCCGCGCATGAGCCCACCCAGTCCGGCGACGGCAGTTTGGGCGAACACTGGGCGGCTTGGTGGCGTGAACGCGCCCTTGAAGGGCATGAAATGGCCTCGCACACCCACGACCATGTGTACTGGCTGGCCGATTTGCCCGGTGAGCGTTTCAAGCTGCGTGCCAGCGCGGGGCCCCATAAAAACAAAACCCAGGTCTGGGGCTCAGCCCAGTACTGCCAAGAGTTGGCCCGGGCCGGCGATCGCTTGATGGCCATCACCGGTCGTGCGCCGTTGCCACTGTTTCGCGCGCCCGGTGGCAAAACCTCACCCGCCTTGTTGCGCGCTGCCCGCGACTGCGGTTATGCCCATGTGGGTTGGTCGCCAGCGGGCTTTTTAGGTGACGAGTTGTCAAGCTCTAGCCGCAGCAATGCCCAGCTGTTGCAGCAAGCCTTGGCCAATATTCGCCAGGGCGATATTTTGATGGCGCATCTGGGCATTTGGTCGCGCCAAGACCCCTGGGCGCCCGCCGTGCTGGAGCCTTTGATCACCGGGCTCAAGCAAAAAGGGTTTTGCTTTGCCACTTTGCGCGAACACCCGCTGTACGCAGACCATGTGCGTCAAGCTCAGGCCAGAGCGGCCCCAACCCAGCGTGACCGCGACGGCGGCAGCTTGTAGAGCCTGCGATGGAAATTTTGACCGATCTTTTCTCCCAAGCCCAGTCGGTGCTGTTTGAGTCGCTGGTCCAACCCCTGGTGTTTTCCTTGGGCTTGGGCCATTGGTTGGAACTGGCCTTTGAGGCCACCGGCTGGTTGCTGGTGGGTTTGTTGCAACTCGCGTTGATGTGGCTGCTCATCCACCCCTTGG
>RFNL01000099.1 GCA_009927195.1 Betaproteobacteria bacterium
CACAGCCTTCTCCAGCGTAGATTTTGGCCGGCAAAGGCGTGGTGTTGGAAAACTCCAAGGTCACATAGCCCTCCCACTCAGGTTCAAAGGGCGTCACATTGACAATGATTCCACAGCGGGCGTAGGTGCTTTTGCCCAGACATATGGTCAAAACATTGCGCGGAATGCGGAAATACTCCACGGTGCGGGCCAAAGCAAAACTGTTGGGCGGAATGATGCACACATTGGCGGTGATGTCGACAAAACTCTTTGCATCAAAATTCTTGGGGTCCACCACGGTGCTGAAAATATTGGTAAATACCTTGAATTCAGGGGCGCAGCGAATGTCATAGCCATAGCTGCTGGTGCCGTAGCTGACGATCTTTTGCCCGTTGACTTCGCGCACCTGGCCGGGTTCGAAGGGCTCGATCATGCCGTGTTGTTGCGCCATGCGGCGGATCCATCGATCTGATTTAATGCTCATGGCTGCATTTTAGGTGGCCTGCCGCACAGCGCCTGATTGGTTTTGGCGGGCCCAAAACCGCTACAGTCTGACCCATGAATCTGACAGCACCGAACCCAACTGTATGGGATGTCATTGTGGTGGGTGGCGGCAACGCCGCTTTGTGCGCCGCCTTGACCGCCTGTGAAGCCGGCGCCAAAGTTTTGCTGCTCGAAGCCGCTCCCAAAGACTGGCGCGGCGGCAACTCGGTGCACACCCGCAACCTGCGTTGCATGCACGACGCGCCCGAGGACGTGCTCACCGATGCCTACCCGGAAGAAGAGTTCTGGCAAGACATGTACAAGGTGACGGCGGGCAAGACCACCGAACACCTGACCCGCATGGTGATCCGCGAATCCTCCCGCTGCCGTGACTGGATGCGCAGCCATGGGGTTCACTTTCAGCCTTCTTTGTCGGGTACCTTGCACCTGTCGCGCACCAATGCGTTTTTCATGGGCGGGGGCAAGGCGCTGATCAATGCCTACTTCCGCAGCGCAGAAAAACTGGGCGTGAACATCCTCTACGAAACCGAGGTCGACCGCTTGGAATGGGAAGGCTCTCGCTTTGTGGCGGCCTGGTCTGGCGAGCGCCGCTTTGCCGCCCGCGCCTGTGTGGTGGCCTGTGGCGGCTATGAATCCAACATCCCCTGGCAGCGCGAGGCCTGGGGCCAAAACCAATGGGGCGAATGGACGGCCGATAACTTTTTGATCCGTGGCACCCGTTTCAATATGGGGGTGTTACTCAAGCACTTGCTCGACAGCGGAGCCGACTCGATTGGCGACCCCACCCAGGCCCATTGCGTGGCCATTGACGCGCGCGCGCCGCTGTTTGACGGCGGCATCACCACCCGGCTTGACTGCGTGTCGCTGGGCATCATGGTCAACCAACATGG
>RFNL01000421.1 GCA_009927195.1 Betaproteobacteria bacterium
GGCCGCCAAGCGCTGCAGGGCAATGCCCATTTTTTCTTGGTCGGCTTTGGTTTTGGGTTCGACCGCTTGAGCGATCACAGGCTCAGGGAACACCATGCGCTCGAGCATGATCACGTTGTCAGGATCACACAAGGTTTCACCGGTGGTGACATCTTTCAATCCCACGCAAGCGGCAATGTCGCCGGCGCAAATTTCGTCCACTTCTTCACGGTTGTTGGCGTGCATTTGCACAATTCGGCCAATCCGCTCTTTCTTGCCCTTAATGGGGTTGAAAACGGTATCGCCTTTTTTCAAGACCCCAGAGTACACACGCACAAAGGTGAGTTGACCCACAAACGGATCGGTCATCAACTTGAAAGCCAATGAGGAGAATTTTTCGTTATCGTCGGCCTCCCGATGTGCTTCTTTCTCGTTGTCATCCGTGCCGCCAACCGGTGGGATGTCCACTGGAGATGGCAGCAACTCTATGACCGCATCCAACATGCGCTGTACGCCTTTGTTTTTGAAAGCGGTGCCGCACATCATGGGTTGGATTTCGCTGGCGATGGTGCGGGCGCGCAAACCCTGGGTGATTTCGGCTTCGGTCAAATCACCTTCTTCCAGGTATTTGTTCATCAACTCTTCGGAAGCTTCGGCCGCGGCCTCCACCATGCCTTCGCGCCATTTTTTGGCGTCTTCAACCAAGTCGGCGGGAATCTCTTCGAACGTGAATTTCATGCCTTGCGAGGCTTCATCCCAAATGATGGCTTTCATCTTGCGCAGATCAACCACGCCTTTGAAGTTTTCTTCAGCGCCGATGGGGATCACGATGGGGATGGGGTTGGCTTTCAAGCGCAACTTCATTTGGTCATAGACCTTGAAGAAGTTGGCACCGGTTCGGTCCATTTTGTTCACAAAGGCCAGGCGAGGCACTTTGTATTTGTTGGCTTGGCGCCAGACGGTTTCAGATTGGGGTTGCACACCACCCACGGCGCAATACACCATGCATGCACCGTCCAGCACGCGCATGGAACGCTCCACCTCGATGGTGAAGTCGACGTGTCCAGGGGTGTCAATGATGTTGATGCGGTGCTCTGGGAAAGTCATGTCCATGCCTTTCCAGAAACAAGTGGTGGCCGCCGACGTGATGGTGATGCCACGCTCTTGCTCTTGCTCCATCCAGTCCATGGTGGCGGCCCCGTCGTGCACCTCACCAATCTTGTGGTTCACACCGGTATAAAACAAAATACGTTCAGTGGTGGTGGTTTTACCCGCGTCAATGTGGGCAGAAATACCAATGTTTCTATATCGCTCGATGGGTGTCTTGCGGGCCATGTTCAACCTCTGGGTGTGGGATAAGTGAATCAAACCAGTGGTCCATGAACCAAATGCTCAAGAACCAAATCGGACCGGGCCGGTCCTCATCGCCATGCAATGCCCCCAATCAAGGCCTGTTGCCGGCAATGACATCCAAGGGCTTTGCACTTGGATGACCCAAAAATCAGAATCGAAAATGCGAGAAAGCCTTGTTGGCTTCGGCCATGCGATGAACTTCATCGCGTTTTTTCATGGCACCACCTCGACCCTCTGAGGCCTCGATCAACTCATTGGCCAAACGCAACGCCATGGATTTTTCACCGCGCTTGCGGGCTGCTTCCTTGAGCCAGCGCATGGACAAGGCCAGGCGGCGAATGGGTCGAACTTCAACGGGAACCTGGTAGTTGGCACCGCCCACACGCCGGGACTTGACCTCGACCATGGGCTTGACGTTGTTGATGGCCAGGCTAAAGAGTTCAATCGGGTCTTTGCCCGATTTGGTTTCGACTTGCTGCAAAGCACCGTAGATGATGCGCTCAGCGATGGCTTTCTTGCCACCTTCCATGATCACGTTCATGAACTTGGACAGTTCGACGTTCCCGTACTTGGGGTCGGGCAGTATTTCTCGTTTAGGGACTTCGCGACGACGTGGCATTTTTCTTCCTTTGATGCTTCAGTTGACCGCTTTATCAGCGATCGCGAAAGGTGAAAACACCTTTCACTTACTTGACCCACACAGGAAATCTGTGCTTGGGGTCACCTTGCGCTTGGCATCTGCCGGATGCCGAGTGCAACCTGAACCTGAGATGGCCGGTTCGCGCCGAGGGTTGATCCGAAGATCAGGTTTTCTTGGGGCGTTTGGCGCCATACTTGGACCGAGACTGCTTGCGGTCTTTCACACCTTGCAAATCGAGCGAGCCGCGCACGATGTGATAGCGAACGCCAGGCAGGTCTTTGACACGACCACCACGCACGAGCACGACTGAATGCTCTTGCAGGTTGTGGCCTTCGCCGCCGATGTAGGAGATCACCTCAAAGCCGTTGGTCAAACGCACTTTGGCCACTTTGCGCAAGGCAGAGTTGGGCTTTTTGGGTGTGGTGGTATAGACGCGTGTGCAAACACCGCGCCGCTGTGGCGAGTTTTGCATTGCCGGGCTTTTGGATTTCGATTTCTCGACCTCCCGCCCATGGCGCACGAGTTGATTGATGGTTGGCATGAAAAACGTCCCTCAACGTTTGAAATACAAAGGGCCTCTCTGATAGAAAGACCCGAAAAGCCCAACACTATAGCATTGTTGCGGCTTTTATACAAATAAGCCCCACGGCAACGCCGCTCAGTGGCCTGACCGGTGTGGCTTGGGTAAAAAGAGAACGTCCAGGCTTTGGATTCGAAGTGAGCGTGCGCACACTACTTGATCCACAGTCGAATGGCGTCCCATGCCCGGCCCAAAATTCCTGAGGGTTCCACGCTGTTGAGGGCCACCAAAGGTATTTCGACAAACACTTTTTGGTCAATCAAGACTTGCAGATGGCCAATTGGCTGACCACGCAACACCGGTGCCAGCAAAGGGTCTGGGCGCGCCACCTGGGTGGTCATGCGTGACAACTGACCCGCGGGCAGGGCCACGACCAATGGCCGGTTCACCCCCAAGTTGACCTTGGTCTCTCTCCCTTTCCAAACGAGCGGGGCAACCACGGTTTGCCCTGCATCAAACAAACGCACGGCATCGAACGCGGTGTACCCCCAATTGAGCAGTTTTTGCGACTCTGCGGCACGGGCGTTCTCGCTGGAGGCGCCGAGCACGATCGACAACAAGCGCCGCTGACCCACCTGGGGCAAGTTTCTTTGGGCGGTGGCCACCAAACAATAACCGGCCGCCTCGGTGTGACCGGTTTTAAGACCATCGACCGTGGGGTCGCGATACAGCAATAAATTACGGTTGTTTTCATTCGCCGCGGGCGTACCCGGGTAGCGGTATTTCTTCAGTGCGTAGTAGCCCATGTACTCTGGAAAGTCCGCCATCAAGCGGCCAGCCAACAGTGCCAAGTCATTGGCCGTGGTGGTGTGTCCAGGTTCTGTCAGTCCCTCGGGGTTCTTGAAAGTCGAGTCCTTCATGCCCAAAGCCTTGGCTTGTTCATTCATCAAGGCCACAAAGCGCTCCACACTGCCGGCCACCCCTTCAGCAAGTGCCACAGTGGCATCGTTACCCGACTGGACAATCATGCCGCGCAGCAAATCCTCCACCGGCACATTCATTTTGGGGTCGATGAACATGCGCGAACCAGGCATCTTCCAAGCCCGCGTGCTGACCGCAAAAGTTTGCTGCAATTGGATCTTCTTGCTTTTGAGCGCATCAAACACCAGGTAAGCGCTCATCAATTTGGTCAGAGAAGCCGGCTCCACCGGCTGATCGGCCCCCTTGGCGACCAAGACCTGATTGGCCGTCAAATCCACCAATAAGTAAGCGCGTGCTGCGACTTCAGGGGCTTGTGGTGCTTGCGCCCAAGTCGAACCCATGCAAATGACAAGGACCCAACTGCCCCAGCAAATTTTGAATTTCTGAAACATCCCCTTCACCCTCAGACGTTGTTGGCCGGCGTGTCGGTCGCCTCCAGGGCCATGGCCTGTACATGGCGGTAGACCCAGCGTCTCAATGGCGGCAATTGGCCATGAAAAAAATGACCCCCCGCAGGCACCACGGTCACGGGCAGGTTTTGCGGCTTGGCCCATTCCAGTACGCTTTGCAGGGGCACGGTGTCGTCATCCAAGCCGTGCAAGAGCAGCAAACGCGATGCCCAAGCGGGGGGGATATCGGCCACCGCAAAACGCGAAGCGGCCGTGCCCACAAACACCAGGCTGCAGACCTCGCGCCCCCAAGCATGCAAGCGCGCCAGCGCTTGACTGACCACGAACGAACCAAATGAAAAGCCGGCCAAGGCCAAATCGCCTTGTGGCGCGGTCAGTTGTATCAAAGCCAGCAGATCCTCGCACTCACCGATGCCGGCATCGTGCGCACCCTCGCTTTCGCCCACGCCCCGAAAGTTGAATCGAAATACCGTCCAACCGGCCTGCACATGGGCGCGGGCCAAGGTTTGCACCACTTTGTTGTCCATGGTGCCCCCATACAAGGGATGGGGGTGGGCCACAAACGCACAACCTTTTGGGGTTCCCAGCGGGTCGTCGCGCAACACTTGCATACGCCCTGCCTGCCCCTGGTAGATCAGGCGCTGAGTTTGCTGGTTCATGCCAAGTCAGCGCCCGACTTCAGGCGCCAGCACCAGGCGCTGCACCACACGCCCGTCGCGCAAATGGCTGCTGACGATTTCATCAATATCGGCCAAGTCCACAAAGGTGTACCAAACCGCTTCGGGGTAGACCACCGCCACCGGCCCACCGGCGCAGCGGTCCAGACAGCCCGCTTTGTTGACCCGCACGCCGCCCGGCCCGTTGAGTTGGGCTTGCTTGACCTGGGCCTTGCAATGCTCGAAAGCTTGTTGCGCCGGATGATCGGAACAACTTGCTTGCCCATTGCTGCGCTGGTTGGTGCAGAAAAAAATGTGTCGCTGGTAATAAGATGGGGCATGGGTCATGCACGCATTTTAGGCGGCAGGCATCGGCCACTGACCCTCAAGCCCAAGGCCAGAGCCCAATGAGCCGCTCCACCTGACCCCAAAGGGGGCCTCAAAAGGTTTTGCGTTCGCTGCGCAGACGCGCCATCCACAACAGGGCCCACCACCAAACCGCAAACGGCCAGACCCAGCCCAGCCACTGCGCCAAGCCATTAAAACGGACAAAGCGGCCTTGCTCCCACTGTTGAAGGTTGAGGGTCACATAGGTGCTCGCTGGCACTTGGTTGATCCACCACAAATACACCGACATGGCCCCCAAAAGCAAGCCTGCCTGCGCCCAGCGGGGCAACGCAGCCAACACCAACGCCAACAGCCAGCCCGCCATCAATGCCCATGCCTGCGCCGCATCCAACCACACCCATGCGTGACCAGGGCCATAGGTCAATACAGCCGACAAGGCACTGACCCCCATGCCCACGCCAACAGCCAGGCCCGCCAACACCATCTTTTGCCGCAAATCGCGAATCACCGCAAAACCCAGCAAACAAGGCAGCAGCAAACCCATCAGCACCAAAGCAAACTCCATCTCGGGGGTCAGGGCCTGGGTGGGCGGATCTTGAAACGACAACCAATCGCGCACAGGGCTGTCCCATAACCACTGGGCCACATCAGCGCGCAAATTGGGGCCGATTTGACCCAGGCCCAAACAGATGGGGGCGGGAAACAACAAGGCGAAGGGCCATAGCACCAACAAGGCCATGCCCCCTTCCGCGCCCTCGGTGAACCAGCGCTCGCGAAACCGACTCCAGCGATCGATCGCCCCCAATCTCTCCAAGCCGATGGCCAAGCACGCCCCCAAAGCGGCGCCACAGGTGTTGAGCCCAAAATCGGCCACCGACGGCACGCGGACCGGCAAGTAGCTTTGCAACCCTTCCATCAACAATGACAAAGTCGCAGAACCCAACACCGCCAGCCACCCTGCCGACCCGCGCAGGCCCATGCGCATGGCGCTGAGCGCGGCCAAAAAACCCAAAGGGCCGTAGCCCCACACATTGGCCCAAACGTCAAAAGCGCCCCAATATCTGGGCCAGGGTGCGGTTAAAAAACTCCAGGTGCTCAAGCCTTGGTCGCGCCAGGGGCCAAAGGGGTACAAGCTGGCATAAACCACCAAGGCCACATACGCCCAGGTCAAAGGCCAGGCCACGGTGCTGCGCCGCCTGCTCAGCAAGTCACACCCCAGGGCAGATAAGTCATAAGGTGCGGTGCATGCGCGATCATGGTCGACTCAAAAGGGCTTGACCACCACCAGCACAACGGTCACCACCAACATCACCACCGGTAACTCATTGAACCATCTGTACCAAACATGGCCATGCTGCGATGTGCCCTCGCGCAAGCTGCGCAACTGCCGTGCGCACTGGTGGTGATAGATCAAGACCAACAAAACCACGGCAAGTTTGACATGCATCCAGCCGGCCCCTTGGCCAATGCCATAGCCCCACCACAGCCACAGGCCCAAGGCCACAGCAGGGATCATCAAAATGGTGGTGAAGCGCAACAATTTCGCGGCCATCAACAACAACCGATCGCGCTCCGCGCTGGATTCGGGCGCCACCATGGCCAGGTTCACAAATATGCGGGGCAGGTAAAACAAGCCCGCAAACCAACTGGCCACAAAAACAATGTGAAACGCTTTGACCCACAACATATCAATCAGTGTAGTGGTTGGCCCACGCCTGCTTCATACCAATGGTTCTTGGCCCGATCAAAAAAAAGCCCGACCTGTGGGTCGGGCTGCAAAGTCGTTTGCATCAAACGACGCCCGCTCAGGGAGGAAAAGCGGGGAACGGTGAACCGTTCGCTGATGAATTTATCAGATTACCGAGAAAATCAAGCTTCAAATGCCGCAACCAACAAGCACAAAGTATTCAACCCTCTGGTTTTCCCGATCGGATCTGCATGGGGTGCGCCACAGACAAGGCAAGGCGCATCAGGCACAATTTTCGCCATGAACCCCTACACCACCTTTCCCAACACCCGCTTGCGCCGCTTGCGCCGCGACGACTTCACCCGCCGCCTGGTGCGCGAAAACAGCTTGAGCGTCGACGACCTGATTTACCCGGTGTTTGTGCTGGACGGCGACAAACGACGCGAGGCCATCGCCTCCATGCCCGGGGTGGAGCGACTCAGCCTGGACCTGCTGCTGCCCGTGGCCGAGCAATGCGTGCAACTGGGCATCCCCGTCATGGCCTTGTTCCCGGTCATCGACCCGGCGCTGAAAACACCCGATGGCCGTGAAGCCTTGAACGAGAAGGGCTTGGTGCCGCGCGTGGTGAAAAGCCTGAAGTCACACTTTCCCGAGTTGGGCGTGATGACCGACGTGGCACTCGACCCGTTCACCAGCCACGGCCAAGACGGCTTGTTGGACGACAGCGGCTACATCTTGAACGACCCGACCGTGCAGGTCCTGGTGCAACAAGCCCTGACCCAGGCCAACGCGGGGGTGGACATCGTCGCGCCCAGCGACATGATGGACGGGCGCATCGGTGCAATCCGCCAAATGCTGGAAGCCCAAGGCCATGTGCACACCCGCATCATGGCTTACAGCGCCAAGTACGCCAGCGCCTTTTACGGCCCGTTTCGCGACGCGGTGGGTTCGGCCGCCAACCTGGGCAAGGGCAACAAAAAGGTCTATCAAATGGACGCCGGCAACTCGGACGAGGCCTTGCGCGAGGTGGCCATGGACATTGCCGAGGGTGCCGACATGGTCATGGTCAAGCCCGGCATGCCTTACCTGGACATCGTGCGTCGGGTGAAAGACGAGTTCCAGGTGCCCACCTTCGCCTACCAGGTCTCGGGGGAATACGCCATGCTCAAAGCTGCGGCGCAAAACGGCTGGCTCGAGCATGACGCGGTGATGCTGGAAAGCCTGTTGGCGTTCAAGCGCGCCGGGGCCGATGGCGTGTTGACCTATTTCGCCATCGACGCCGCCCACAACATCCTGGGCCAGTAAAGCCTGCTGAGTCTGCTGGCCAGGCTGGCTTTAGCCCAGATGGGCGGCAAAAAAGGCCAAGGCCCGCTCACGCGCCTGCTCGGCTGCCGTGGCATCGAAGGCGGCGCGGTGGTTGCAGTTAAAACCATGGTCCGCTTCGTACACATGCACCTCCACGTGGGGATGGGCTTGGCGAAAGGCTTCCACCGTGTCCAGTGCAATCCAATGGTCTTTGGTCCCAAAGTGGGCTTGCACCGGACACAGGGGCTGGCGCGCCATTTCGGCCGCCGAAGTCACGCCACCGCCGTAGTAAGGGACAGCGGCCGACAAGCCTTTGACCAGGCAAGCCGCCCGCCATGTGAGCAAGCCACCCCAGCAATAACCCACCACCCCCACCTTGCCAGCACACACCGTGGCGGCATGATCGACTGCGGCTTGGATGTCGGCCAACACTGCGGGCGCGGGCAAGGCTTCGATCGCGGTTTTCAAGGCAAAACCCGCATTCATGTCCTCCGGCTTGTAGCCCAAGTTGACACCGCGCTCACAGCGGTCAAAGGTGGCTGGAGCCACGGCCACATAGCCCGCCTGGGCATACCCATCGGCCACTTCTTGGATGTGTGCGTTGACCCCAAAAATTTCTTGCAACACCACCACCGCCCCTTTGGCCCTGCCAGCGGGCTGGGCCACGTAAGCGGCGAAGTGATGGCCGTCAGCGGCCTGAAGTTCAATCATCTGTCCCATGGTTTCTCCTGTCTTGATAAACAAAAATCAATCATAGTCACCTGGCCGTGCCCCTGGTTCATCCCTGGGTCAGGCGGCGCTCCAAAAAGCCCAATCTGTCTTGACCCCAAAAAATCTCGCCATGCACCACGTAGCTGGGGGCACCAAAAACACCAGCATCAATGGCCTGTTGGGTATATGCCTCATAGGCCTCTTGCACCGTTTGGCTATGAGCCTGCCCGGTTCGGGCGCTGGGCAAGCCTTGTTCGGCCAGCAACTCGGCCAAGACATGGTCATCGGCGATGTTGCGCTCTTGCGCCCACACCGCAGCAAGCACCGCACCAGTGATCTTCATGGCGGCGGCATCGCCGTCGTGTTGTCGCACTGCAATGATCAACCGCGCCGCGTCGTCACCGGCCACCGGGAAATACTTGGGTTTGATGTGCAGCGGTTGGTTTAAAAATTCACTGAAGCGTTTGAGCTCCACCAATCGGTAGGCCTGACGCTGCGGCGCACGGGCGCCCAAGGGCAAACCGCCAGAAATGGGAAACACCTTGCCGCCCAGGTCCACCGGGAACACATTGACGTGGGCCTTGAACTGCGCAGCCAAAGCGGTCAATCGAGCGTGACCCAGGTAAGTCCAAGGGCTTTGCGGGGCAAAGTAGTAATCAACCGTCAAAGGCATTTTTGTCTCCAATCGTGTTATCTTTTTGGGGCGGTCTTTGACCCAGGTGTGCCAGGTAAGCCCCCCGTTTGTACCCGCTGCGCCCAATTCTTGCAGGAGACATCTTTTGAAACCCGCTGTATTGATCACCGGTGGCAGCCGAGGCATTGGCGCGGCCACGGCTTGGCTGGCCGCCCAGCAGGGCTGGGCGGTCGCCGTCAATTTCACCCAGGACGCGCAGGCAGCGCATGCCGTGGCGGCGCGCATCCAAGCCAGTGGCGGCCAGGCCATGGCCGTGCAAGCCGATGTGGGCGACGCAACCCAGGTCATGGCCATGTTTGCGCAGGTGGACCAAGCAGTGGCTGATTGGAACGCGCATTGGGCGGGCTTGGTGAATTCGGCCGGCGTGGTGGACCAGGCCCAACGGGTGGAGGACATGACACTGGAGCGGATCGAACGCATGCTGCGCATCAATGTCATTGGCCCCATTGTTTGCGCCCGAGAAGCCATTGGCCGACTGTCCTTGCGCCACGGCGGTCAAGGCGGCAGCATCGTCAACCTCAGCAGCGTGGCCGCGCGTTTGGGGGCCGCTGGTCAATATGTGGACTACGCCGCCAGCAAGGGCGCGATCGACAGCTTCACCATTGGTTTGGCGCGCGAACTGGCCACCGAAGGCATCCGCGTCAATGCGGTGCGCCCGGGCATCATTGACACCGATATCCATGCCAGCGGTGGCCAACCGGATCGCGCCAGCCAACTGGCGCCCCACATTCCCATGCAGCGACCCGGCACGGCCCAAGAAGTGGCCCAGGCCATCGTCTGGCTGCTTGGAGAACAATCGAGCTATTGCACCGGTGGCATCATCGACATCGCCGGTGGCCGCTGACTGCCCCTTTTTTCAGAACCGCATCAAACAGGACCCGCATGAGCACCATCATCAAGCACTACATCCAAGGCAAAAACCAAGCGGGCCACAGCCCGCGCCAACAGGCCGTGACCAACCCTGCCACTGGGGCCATCACTGCCCATGTGGCATTGGCCTCCTCCACAGATGTGAATGCAGCAGTGGCCGCCGCGCAAGCCGCTTTTCCGGTCTGGGCGGAGCTGCCGCCTTTGCGCCGCTCGCGCGTGATGTTCAAATTTTTGGAGTTGCTCAACCTGCATCGCGACGCACTGGCCCATGCCATCACCGCCGAGCACGGCAAGGTGTTCACCGATGCGCAAGGCGAGGTGACCCGGGGCATTGAGATCGTTGAATTTGCCTGCGGCATTCCCCAACTGCTCAAAGGCGACTTCACCGACCAAGTGTCTACCGGCATCGACAACTGGACCTTTCGCCAGCCTTTGGGCGTGGTGGCGGGCATCACGCCCTTTAACTTTCCCGTCATGGTGCCCATGTGGATGTTTCCCATGGCGATTGCCTGCGGCAACACCTTTGTGTTGAAGCCCAGCCCACTCGACCCCACACCTTCTTTGCTGATGGCCGATTTGCTGCAACAAGCAGGGCTGCCCGATGGTGTTTTCAACGTGGTGCAAGGCGACAAAGAAGCGGTGGATGCTTTGTTGGTGCACCCCGATGTGAAAGCCATCAGCTTTGTTGGCTCCACACCGATTGCCAATTACATCTATGAAACCGGTGCGCACCACGGCAAACGGGTGCAGGCCTTGGGTGGCGCGAAAAACCACATGGTGGTCATGCCCGATGCCGACCTCGACCAAGTGGTCGACGCCTTGATCGGCAGCGCCTATGGCTCGGCCGGCGAGCGTTGCATGGCCATCAGCGTGGCGGTGCTGGTGGGCGATGTGGCCGACAAAATCATGCCCAAGCTGATCGAGCGCACGCGCGCCTTGAAAGTGCTCAACGGCGAAAACCTGGCCGCCGAGATGGGCCCCATCGTCACCCAAGCTGCGCTGGAGCGCATCACCGGCTACATCGCGCAAGGCGAGAAAGAAGGCGCGAAGCTGCTGGTCGATGGCCGAGGCTTCAAAGGCGCATCCGCAGGTGCTGGCTGCGACAAGGGTTTTTGGATGGGCGGCACGCTGTTTGACAACGTGACCACCGACATGAAGATCTACAAAGAAGAAATCTTCGGCCCGGTGCTGGCCTGTGTGCGCGTGCCCGACTTCGCCAAAGCGGTCCAAATCATCAACGACCATGAGTTTGGCAACGGGGTGTCTTGCTTCACCCGCGACGGCAACGTGGCGCGTGAATTCAGCCGACGCATCCAGGTCGGTATGGTGGGCATCAACGTGCCCATCCCCGTGCCCATGGCCTGGCACGGATTTGGCGGCTGGAAGCGTTCGATATTTGGCGACATGCACGCCTATGGCGAAGAGGGTGTGCGCTTTTACACCAAGCAAAAGTCCATCATGCAGCGCTGGCCCGAGGGCATTGGCAAGGGCGCTGAATTTGTGATGCCCACCTCCAAATAAAGCCTGAACAGCACCACGCCACCACTGGCCTCCCCATGAACGACACCACCTTCGACTACATCATCGTCGGCGCGGGCACGGCGGGCTGCTTGCTGGCCAACCGCTTGAGCGCCAACGCCAGCAAACGCGTGTTGCTGATCGAGGCGGGGCGCAAAGACGACTACCACTGGATCCACATCCCCGTGGGTTATTTGTATTGCATTGGCAATCCGCGCACCGATTGGATGTACCAGACCGAGCCCGCGGCGGGTCTTAACGGCCGCAGCCTGCGCTATCCGCGTGGCAAGGTGTTGGGTGGTTGCTCGAGCATCAACGGCATGATTTACATGCGGGGCCAAGCGCGCGACTATGACCACTGGGCGGATGTGACCGGGGACGCGCGCTGGCGCTGGGACCACTGTTTGCCTTACTTCAAGTTGCACGAAGACCATCACCTGGGCGCGAATGCCTTGCATGGTGCCAAAGGCCACAAAAGCGATGTGCTGACCCAGGGAAAAAGCGTCTATCACCAAACCTTGCGCCACCACCATGCCGGCGGCGAGTGGCGCATCGAAAGGCAACGCCTGCGCTGGGACATCTTGGATGCGTTTGCCCAGGCTGCCATGCAAGCAGGCATCCCCGCCAGCGACGACTTCAACCGGGGCAGCAACGAAGGCGTGGGCTACTTTGAGGTCAATCAAAAAAGCGGCTGGCGCTGGAACACCGCCAAAGCGTTTTTGCGACCCACCTGTTATGCGCGACCCAACTTCGAGTTGTGGACATCGGCCCAAGTGTCCAAATTGGAAATGGCCACCTTGCCCAACGGCCAGTTGCGTTGTTCCGGTGTGCAGGTATGGAATGGGCTGGAAATGGTGCTGGCCCGCGCCCACAAAGCGGTGGTGTTGTGTGCCGGTGCTGTGGCCACGCCGCAACTTTTGCAGCTCTCTGGCATTGGCCCGGGGGCTTTGCTGCAACAGCACGGCATAGCAACTGTGCTGGACTTGGCCGGTGTGGGCGAAAACCTGCAAGACCATTTGCAAATCCGTGCGGTATTCAAGGTCAAGGGGGTGAAAACGCTCAACACCTTGGCCAACAGCTGGTGGGGCAAGGCCGCCATTGGCATGGAATATCTGTTCAACCAAAGTGGCCCCATGAGCATGGCACCCTCGCAACTCGGCGCTTTCACCCGCAGCGATCCGTCCAAGCCTTGGCCCAATATCCAATACCACGTGCAACCCTTGAGCCTGGATGCATTTGGCGAACCGCTGCATGCCTTTCCCGCCTTTACCGCCAGCGTGTGCAACCTCAATCCCTCCAGCCGCGGCACCGTGCACATCCAAAGCGCCCAATTTGCCCAGGCACCGCTGATCGCACCCAATTACCTGAGCACCGAGGCCGACCGCCAAGTGGCGGCCGACTCGCTGCGCATCACCCGCCAAATTGCCGCGCAACCCGCGCTGGCCCAGTATCAACCCCAGGAGTGGAAGCCGGGCACCCAATTTCAAACCGACGCGGATTTGGCGCGCCTGGCAGGTGATATTGGCACCACCATCTTTCACCCCGTGGGCACGGCACGCATGGGTCGATTGGACGATGCACTGGCTGTGGTGGACCCCCAGTTGCGCCTGCGCGATGGACGCGGCGGCGTGGTGCAAGGCCTGCGTGTGGTGGACGCGAGTGTGATGCCCTGTATCACCAGCGGCAACACCAACAGCCCAGTGTTGATGCTGGCCGAAAAAGCCGCCGAATGGCTGGCGCTGGAAGACGAAACGCCTGCCTGAGCCGCGCGCCAAGACCCACAGGCCCACGGGAAAGCCCCTAGAAAAAAGGCCTCATCCGGGCTTTATATTTCGGCCACTCGATCCGGCCCCGGGCTGGTCACGAGGGTCCGAGGAGACAACAAACCCAGAAACACCTTTCAGGTGTTCGACCCCAAGCACCGCTGCGGCGGTGCTTTTTTTTCTGCCCCTCGTGTCCTTCACTCATTGGACAATCTCCCCATGGATGTGCTGCTGGTTTCCCTGGCCTCGGCCTTGGCTGGATTTATCGACGCAATGGTGGGCGGTGGTGGATTGGTCTTGGTCCCTGCTTTGTTTGCGACCTATCCCTTGGCCCACCCGGCCACTTTGCTGGGAAATAACAAAAGCGCATCGGTGTGGGGCACCACCTGGTCGTGCTGGCAGTACAGCCGGCGCATCGAATTGCATTGGACATCGCTGTGGCCGGGCGCAGTGGCGGCCTGGGTGGGCGCCTGGCTGGGCGCATATGCAGTGACTCAACTGGACCCTGCGTTTTTGCGCCGGGCATTGCCCGTGGTGTTGCTGCTGATCTTGGCCTACACCTTGGCCCGCAAAGACATGGGACGCAGTCAAATGCCGCGCTGGGCTGGACGCGCTGAAGCACTGGCGTTTGCGTGGCTGGGCTTGGGACTGGGTTTTTACGATGGTTTTTTTGGCCCGGGGACCGGAAGTTTTTGGGTGTTTGCTTTGGTGCGGGTATTGGGCTACGACTTTTTAACTGCCTCGGCGCACGCCAAAGTGCTCAACACCGCCAGCAACTTGGCCGCTTTGGTGCTGTTGAGCCTCAAGGGCCATGTGTGGTGGCACATGGCTTTTTACCTGGCCGCGGCCAATGTGCTGGGCAGTTGGTTGGGCACCCGGATGGCCTTGCGCCATGGGGCCGGGTTTGTGCGCTGGGTATTTGTGCTGGTGGTGTCGGCCCTGATTGTCAAAACCGGTTGGGACGCGTTCATTCGCTGACGCGTTGGGCCAGCGGCTGGCCAGCGGGCGATGCGATTGGCGCTTCATTCTTGGAGGAGGCTTGGCTCGGCGGCCAGGCCATGGTGGCCACGTCACGCGGTTTGCCGCTGGGCCGGGTGGCTTGACCGCGTTGCACCGCCGTGATGTCATCCTCTGCGGGGTAAAGCCCTTGGATCACAAAGTCAAACACCCGACGGGCAATTGGGGCCGCATTTTGCGCCCCAAAGCCCGCGTTTTCAACCACCATGGCCAAGGCGATGCGCGGCTCTTCGGCCGGTGCATAGGCCATGAACAAGGCGTGGTCTCGCATGCGTTCTTCAATGCGTGAGGCGTTGTATTTTTCGTTTTGCTTGACGGTGAACACCTGGGCGGTGCCGGTTTTGCCACCGCTGGTGTAGGGGGCACCGATGAAACTTGAAGCCGAGGTGCCCTCGATGTTGACCCCCACCAAGGCCTTGCGAATCACCTCCACATTTTCAGCCGACAAGGGCAACTGGGCCAATGGTTCTTTGGCCACTGGCGTGGCCTGCTTGGTCTCCACATCCACCACTTCGCGCACCAAATGGGGCTTCATCTTCAGGCCATTGTTGACCAAAGTGGCGGTGGCATGCGCCAGTTGCAGCATGGTGAAACTGTTGTAGCCCTGGCCAATGCCCAAAGAAATGGTTTCGCCTGAATACCAGCGCTGTTGCTCGGGCTTGCGGTAAGTGGTTCGCTTCCACTCGGTCGATGGCAAGATTCCGCGCGACTCGCCCAAGATGTCAATGCCGGTGATCTGGCCAAACCCCAAAGGTTTCATTTGCTCGTGAATCAAATCCACGCCCATGTCGCGGGCGAGCAAGTAGTAATAGGTGTCACACGACTGCACCACTGACTTGTACATGTCAACCATGCCGTGCCCACCCTCTTTGTCATCGCGAAAGCGGTGGTTGCCAAACTGAAAAAAGCCCGGGTCGGAGATTTGTTGCAAAGGGGTGCGCTTGCCCGTTTGCAAGGCGGCCAATGCCATGAAGGGTTTGTAGGTGGACCCCGGCGGATATGTCCCGCGCAATGCCCGGTTGAGCAAAGGCTTGTCGAGCGACTCATTCAAGGCTTGCCAATTCTCGGCATCGATGCCCTCGACAAACAGGTTGGGGTCAAAGGTGGGCTTGCTGACAAAGGCCAACACCTCACCGGTTTTGGGGTCGATGGCCACCAAGGCACCGCGCCGGTTGCCATACAGGTCTTCGATCAATTTTTGCAGTTTGATGTCGATCGACAGCACCACCGTGTCACCGGGCTTGGCCGGACTGCTGCTCAATCGGCGAACGGCCCGCCCGCGGGCCGAGGTTTCCATTTCGTGCACGCCGGTGATGCCATGGAGCTCTCGCTCGTAGCTTTGCTCCACCCCGAGCTTGCCGATGTAGTCTGTGCCGCGGTAATTGGCCGCGTCATCGGACTCTTCGATCTTGGCTTTCTCGCTGGTGTTGACGCGGCCGATGTAGCCAATCACATGGCTGGCCAGTTCACCATAAGGGTAATTGCGAAACAAGCGCGCTTGGATCTCTACCCCGGCAAAGCGATAACGCCGGGCGGCAAAGCGGGCCACCTCCTCATCGGTCAAGCGGGTGCGAATCGGCACGGAGTCAAAGCTTTTGGATTCGTCAACCATTTTTTTAAAGCGCCGCCGGTCGCGGCCCTGAATGTCCACCACCGTGGCCAGTTCATCGATCAGTGTCTCCAGCGGTTGCGTGACCTTTGAGGGGGTGATCTCCAAGGTGTAGGCCGAATAATTGGTTGCCAGCACAATGCCGTTGCGGTCCATGATCACGCCCCGATTGGGCACGATGGGCACGATGGCCGTGCGGTTGCCCTCGGCCTGCTCGTTCAAATCGTCATGGCGGTAAATTTGCAAATAAGCCAGGCGCAAAGCCAGCAAGAAAAAAGCCACCACCACCGCCAGCGAGGCCACCAACACCCGATAGCGAAAACGGTGCAAATCGAGCTCGACATTGCGCAAAATGCTCATGCTCATAGCGGCCGGTGCTCGTCTGGGTCAGGGGCGCGTCGCTGTGGGGCTAGCAACAACACCGACACCACCGGCCAAGACAGGGCTTCAATCACCGGTGCTAGCAGCATCCACCAGCCTGGGAACAAGCTGCCAGAGAGCAAACGCACCAGCAGCTCCAGCACATGTGCCAACACAAACAAGGGCAGCACTTGCAACGACTGCTTGGGCTCTTTGAACCACAGCAATCGGCGGTGAATGAGCACGGCGCAATACGCCAAAACGGTATAGGACAAGGCATGCTGTCCCAACAGGGAAGACTGTTGCACGTCATTGAACAAGCCAAACAAGAATGCCACGCCAATGCCCACCCGCTGAGGCTGGTGCACGCACCAAAAGACCAACACCACGGCCAAAAAGTCGGGCGCCCAGGCCGCATTGCCCAACACCACCATGTTGAGCAACATATTTATCAGCTGGGCCAATAACAGGCTGAAAAAAATAAACCATGGGTTGGCTGGCAACAACAGCTGCTGCCCACGCGGCATGATCATCGCGGCCCTCCCTTGATGGGCAAGGTGCCCGAACGCTCATGGGGCGGGCGTGGGGGCACTTGTCGGCCCAAGGGCTCCAGCACCATCACATGGCGCGCCCCATACACCCGACCCTGGGGTTGGCACAAGATGCGCGCAAACACAGACTCGGCGCGCCGCTCTACCTTGAGCACCACCGCCACCGGCACACCCGGCGGGTAAATGGCGTCGACCCCACTGGTGGTGAGCAAATCCCCGACCTCAATGTCTGCGTTGGCCGCCATGTAGCGCAACTCCAGCAAGGGGGCACCACCCGCCTCGCCATAAGCCACGCCGCGCGCGCCGGTGCGGGTGTTGAGAACCGGGATGGACTGCTCACGGTCGATGACCAAGGTGACCTCGCTGACCAAGGGCATCACACGGGTGACTTGGCCCAGCACACCGACATCGTCCATCACCGGCGAGCTGGGCTGCACGCCTTGCAATGCGCCTTTGTCAATGACCACCTTGCGGGTGAAAGGATCCGCCGAGTCGTACAACACCTCGGCAGCCAAGGCGCTGGAGCTGAGCCGCTCACGCAAATCCAGCAATCGGCGCAGTTGTTGGTTTTCCAAACTCAGTTGTTCCACCTGCCCCGAGCGCAAGGCCTGTTGCTGGAGTTTGAGTGACATGGCCTGCACCTGCGCTTGTGCTGCATCACGGCCCTCGAAAAAACGACCGGCTTCGTCGATCACCCAGCGCGGCCGCAACGACAACCACTCCAAGGGATAAAGCAGCAAGGACATGGTGGCGCGCAATGGCTGGGTCATGCCATAACGTGCGTCGGCCACCATCAACAGCACCGACAGGATGGCAAACAACACGAGTTTGGACAGCGCCGACATCCCGTGCTTGAAAAAAGCAGGGGGTTTGCGGTCAATCGTGCCCAGTGGCATGGCGGTGGCTCAAAAGATCAGGTTTGGACAAAGAAAAGGGCCCATCGCTGAGGGCCCGTCTGGCTGCACAGGGGTGGGCTTGGCAGGCGCACCCGTGGCCTCATTCACTGGTGAAGATAGAACCCAAACGCTCCATGCGCTCCAGGGCCAAGCCACAACCGCGCACCACGCAGGTGAGCGGGTCTTCGGCCACCAGGACCGGCAAGCCCGTTTCTTCGGCCAGCAAGCGGTCCAGGTCGCGCAATAAAGCGCCACCGCCCGTGAGCATCATGCCGCGTTCGGCGATGTCGGCACCCAACTCGGGCGGGGTTTGCTCCAAAGCGTTTTTGACCGCCGAGACAATGTTATTGAGCGGGTCGGTCAAAGCCTCCAAAATTTCGTTGGAAGAAATGGTGAAAGAACGGGGAACCCCTTCAGAGAGATTGCGGCCCTTGACTTCCATTTCTTTGACTTCGCTGCCTGGGAAGGCCGAGCCGATTTGCTTTTTGATCGATTCAGCGGTGGGCTCGCCAATCAACATACCGTAGTTGCGGCGGATGTAGTTGATGATGGCCTCATCGAATTTATCGCCACCCACGCGCACACTGCCTTTGTAAACCATGCCCCCCAAGGAAATCACACCCACCTCGGTGGTGCCACCCCCAATATCGACCACCATGGAGCCCGAGGCATCGGACACCGGCAGGCCTGCACCAATGGCCGCGGCCATGGGTTCTTCAATCAGGTACACCTCGGAGGCGCCAGCGCCCAGCGCAGATTCGCGAATGGCGCGGCGCTCCACTTGGGTCGAACCACAGGGCACGCAAATGATGATGCGCGGGCTGGGGCGAAACAGTGAACGCGGATGCACCATC
>RFNL01000097.1 GCA_009927195.1 Betaproteobacteria bacterium
AAATCCGCACCCCTGTATGCAATAACAGCCGGTTGGTTCACGCCATGAGCTTGCGCCCGCTCATTCTTCACACCCCTGCCTTTGTTGTACCCATCCATGCAAAACCACAAAACCCGTGAAGACTGGCTGCTCGCCGCCGTTGAACTGCTCAAACCCTTGTTTGCCGCCAAGGGCTACACCTTGCCCCCATGCCAAGTCTCTTGTGGATTTACCAGCACCGGCGTGCGCAGTGGCCACATCGGCCAGTGCTGGTCCACCCAAAGTGCTGGCGACGGGCTGAACCAAATCTTCATCGCACCCACCTTGGGGGACGCATTCAACGTGATCGACACCTTGGTGCATGAGCTCATCCATGCAGTTGACGACTGCGAACACAAGCATGGCAAAGAGTTCAAAAAAATGGCCCTCAAACTCGGACTCAAAGGTCCCATGCGCAGCGCGGGTGCGGGGCCAGAGCTCAAAGTGGTGTTGACCCAAATGCTCAACGAGCTGGGCCCTTACCCCCATGGCCCGCTCAAGGTGGCCATGCAAAAGCCCGTCAGCCGCAACCGCCCCCGCGCCAAATGCAATCGATGCGGATATCAGGTGCCCATGCTCAAGCGGTTTTTGGCATACGGCCCTCCCATTTGCCCCAAAGACAAGATTGAAATGGAAGAGATTGGCGATTGGGAGGAAAGCTAAATCAACGATGCGCGAATGGTGTCGTTGATATAGCTCCAAACTTTGGTAATTTGGGGCCTTGAACAAGAAATTTAACCTTTTACCCTTGGTTGGAACACATTTTTTTACCTTCAATTTTTAAGCGTATTGAATGTCAAGTATAGATTGACAAAGTAAATTGTATGTTTACAATTGACATCAATGATCACCTCTTTCAAGCACAAAGGTTTGGAACTTTTCTTCACCAAAGGCAGCTACAAAGGCATTCCTGCTCAATATGCGTCACGTATTGAAAGGTTGCTGGACCGTTTGGATGCGTCAAAGGAGGCTGAAGACATGGACTTGCCTGGTTACAAATTCCACGCACTGAAAGGTGATCGAAAGGGTCAGTACGCTGTTTCAGTCACAGGAAACTGGCGAATCACATTCGAATGTGCTGGCGAAGATGCTGTCAACGTTAACTTGGAGGACTATCACTGATGAGGTCTTTACGAAACCCCAACCGCAAGCCAACACACCCTGGCGCTGTGCTCCGCGAGGATGTGCTGCCTGAACTGGCTTGGACGCAAGGAGAGTTTGCTTCGCGCCTCATGGTCAGTCGACAAACAGTGTCGGACTTACTGCTCGAGAAAAAAGCAGTCACTGCCGAGATGGCCATTCGCATAGCAAGAGCAGTGGGCGGCTCGCCCGAGAGTTGGCTTCGCATGCAGGAAGCTTTGGATCTGTGGATGGCAGAGATCAAGTTTAAGAACAACCCTGGCATCGCTCCTAAAGCATTGACTGCTTGAGTGACTGGGGGCCTTGCGCTCCCAGCCACACACCCCTCAAAGCTCATAATGACGACAACTATCAATAGTTGATGATTTCCCATGGCCCAGTTTGACCGCATCTACCAATACAAGTCCATCTTCAGCCGCAAGGCCTTTGTGCCCAAGCTCGAGTTGCTGAACAAGTTGGAGATTTCTGAGGCCACTTTTAAGCGCGACCTCGACAAGATGCGCGATGTTTACAACTACGAGATCGTCTACGACCGGTTTGAAAACGCCTACCGGTTGAACAACACCGACGGCACCTATGAGTTGCCCGGGCTCATGTTCACCCACAAAGAGTTGCTGGCTTTGCTGACCATCCACAACATGATCACCGAGCTCGAGCCTGGCCTGCTTGGCCCCAAGCTGCAACCCCTGCAAGATCGTTTGGCCGATTTGCTCGCCTCTGAAGGCGTTGATGCATCTGCACTGACCCAGCGTGTGCGCGCGGTGCATGCGGGCAAGCGCCGCTTGGAGTTGAAGAGCTTTCAGGTGCTGGCCGAGGCAACGCTGGAGCGCAAGCAATTGCACGTGAGCCATTACAACCGAGGCCGCAATGAGACCACGGTGCGAGACATCTCACCCCAGCAACTGGTTCACTACCGCGACAACTGGTACGTCGATGCCTGGTGCCACAAGCGGGAGCGGTTGCAGAGTTTTTCTGTGGATGCCATCACCCAGTGTGAAAAGCTGGACAAGCCTGCCAAGGAGATCAACCCAAAAGCCATCCAAGAGCAAATGCAGTCGGGCTACGGCATCTTTGGTGGAGAGGCCAGGTACTGGGCCAAGCTCAAATTCACCCCAGAGCGCGCCCGCTGGGTACAGGCCGAGGAATGGCACCCCGATCAAAAAAGCACGCTTCACCCCGATGGCTCCTACACGCTGGAAGTGCCCTACTCCGATGCCCGCGAATTGCTAGGCGACGTGCTGCGCTTTGGCGCTGATGTGGAGGTTCTGGCACCCAAGTCGTTGCGGGCCAGTGCCACGGAGGCTTTGCGCTTGGCGCTGGGGCGGTACGGCAGCTCATAAACCCAGCGGCATGGCCCTCAAACTTCTGGACATTGTTAATAAGCACGGCATCTACGTGCTCTTTTTAAAGCAACACAAGTTGTACCCTCACCATCGGTCGATCAATTAATTACCACTGTTTGGTAAGAGTTAGGTGATGCTGTATCAATTGCAGCATGTATGACGGCGATGCTTTTTTGAATACGAGGCCAGCTGGTGGTGCTCAACACAACGATGGCAATTTTTCTGTTTGACAAGTTCTGTTGATTAGCAAGATTTGTATCCGTTGTGACAAAGACCTCAAAACCGCTGCTTTCTGCCGCCGCAAGTAACTCTCCATTTTTCAATCTAGACCACCCCAGCTCATAGGCGGTGGAAACGTCATGCGATACGAAGTGGTTTCTTAATGGAACAGGTGTTCCCTGATCAAACAAGACTTTCAAGGCTAGTGAACGGCCATTGCACTTTTTGCGGCATGTTCTAGAACGCTGCGTGCATGAACTAAGTCAACACCAGGAAATAGCTCAATAAACTCATTAATGGTGACGCCATCTTCAAGATTTTCAAATAAGGCAACCACTGGAACACGGGTTCCACGAAACACCCAGGCACCGCTGACCAACTCAGGGCTGAGTTCCACAGAAGGGCAAGAATTCCAATCAATCATGCTTGGATGTTAATCCTCCAATGACTTAAAGGCAATCCTAACTCCCAAAAGCTTTTGGCTTACTTCTGGGCGTCATCTTCATGACTTTGCCGCAGTGCCTTGAGCCAATCGGGCTTATCCGGGCAATTGGTGTCTATCCACTTTTGCGCTTTGTCGTCGCCCAAAGACGCCGCTTTGGCCAACAGGTGCATGGCCTCTTCCCGGTTGCGGGGTACGTCCTTGCCCGCATCGAGCAAAAACCCGAGTTCACGCAAACCCAAGGTGTTGTCTTGGGCGGCCGATTGGCGCAACCAGTACATGGCGCGTTCTGTGTTTTCTTCCACGCCGTGGCCGTAGACAAACATCATGCCCAGATAAGCCTGTGCCAGGCCGTGCCCCTCGGTGGCGGCCATGCGCAACCACCGCGCCCCTGCAGGAATGTCCTTCGCCACCCCTTCGCCCCACAGATAAGCCATGCCCACCTTGTAGATCGCTTGTGTCATGCCTTGCTTGGCGGCTTCCAGGAAGCACGCAAATGCCTTTTCAGGGCTTTGTTCAGTGCCGTGGCCGTTCTCATGGGTGAGGCCCAGCAAATAGGTGCCCCACATGTCCCCTTGCAAGCTGGCCAGGTGATACAGGTTGTGGGATTTTTCATGGTCTGTCTCCACGATCTCGCCATGCATGTATGCGGTGCCC
>RFNL01000119.1 GCA_009927195.1 Betaproteobacteria bacterium
GATATCCGTGCGCATGCGGTGGAACAATACCGCCGTTTGATGGCGTCTTTGCAATCGCGTGTGCAGGCTTTGCCAACGGGCCAGTGGCTGAGCGGCGAGCACCTCGGACCGGTGGATGCCTACGCCTTGACCGTCGCCCGCTGGGCCACCATGGCAGGTATTGCACCGACCGAGATGGCCCCGCTATGGGCTTATGTGCAGCGCGTGGCCGCTGACCCTGCGGTGGCGCGTGCGATTGAGCGCGAACGCTTGAACCTGAACATGCACAAGCCCGCCGCCTGAGCCGGCACGGGCTTCAAGCCCTTGGGCCAGCGCCTGGACGCGCGCTGGCAAACTGCACCGTGAACAATGCCCCAGGTGTTTGGCAGTGGGGTTGGGCATCGGTGATGGAAAGCTTGGCCCCGTGTTTGGCGGCGATCTCCATCACGATGGGCAGCCCCAGGCCAGAACCGTCGGCCTCGGTGCCCAAGGCACGGTAAAAAGGCTGGAATACCAACTCTCGCTCGGCGGGCGCGATACCAGGCCCTGAATCCTCCACTTGCAGCCACACCTGCTTCTCATCGGCCATGGGGATGACCCGTGCGGTGATCACGCCAGGGCGTTCCGGGCTTGATGGTGTGTAGTTGATGGCGTTGTCCACCAAATTGCGAATCAGCTCTTTGATCAAGGTCGGGTGACCCACGGTCAATGCCTGACCTTGGCCTGCTTCGGGGCCTTCATAGCCCAGGTCGATGGCGCGGTCCATGGCAATGGGCAAAGAGTCTTGCACCACCTCCAAGGTCAGGGCCACCAAGTCACAGGCTTGGGTCGGAATCACCGCGCCCGTGCTCTCTGCACGCGCCAAGGACAGCAATTGGTTGACCGTGTGGGTGGCCCGCATGCTCGATCGCCCTATTTGCTGCAAGGATTGTTTGAGCTCGTCGGCACTGGCCCCAGCGCGTTGCGCCAAGTCGGCTTGCATGCGCAGTCCGGCCAAAGGGGTTTTGAGCTGGTGCGCGGCATCGGCCAAGAAGCGTTTTTGGGTGGCGATGGATTCATTCAAGCGGTTGAGCAAGTCGTTGATCGAAGATACCAAGGGGGCCACCTCCAGCGGTACCACCCGATCGTCCAGCGGACTCATGTCATCGGGCTTGCGCAAACGGATGCGCTCCTCCAGTTGGCTCAGCGGCTTGATGCCCCGCGCCAGCGCCAGCCATACCAGCAGCACGGCCAGCGGCAAGATGACAAACTGGGGCAGCATCACGCCTTTGATGATCTCAGTGGCCAGCACCGAGCGTTTGCCCAAGGTCTCGCCCACTTGCACCAAGGCGGCAGGGCTGTCGGGGCCATTGGGGTAGACCCACAAATAAGCCACCCGAATGGCCACGCCGTGGATGGCATCGTCGCGAAATTGTGTGGCCTGGGTAGTTTCTCCTGCGCTGGGCGGAAGGCTGGGCGGGGGGAAGTCACGGTCGCCACTGAGCAGTTCGCCACGGGGCCCGAGCACCTGGTAAAAGACCTCGTCCACTTCATCTGCGCGCAAGATGTCGCCAGCGGCACCCGGCAGGCTGAATTCGCTGCGCGGCGAAGTGCGCACCATCTGCGCCAGCGCCTGGGCGTTGTACTCCAGGCCTCGGTCAAAGGGTTGGCTGGCGATGCCTTGCGCCACCAACCAAGTCAGCGCCAAACTGACCGGCCACAGCAGCAGCAATGGGGTGAGCATCCAATCCAAAATCTCGCCAAACAGCGAGCGCTGTTCACGCTGGAAAATCTTCATGGCATGGATTGTGGGCGCTCAGGCCGGTATTTTTTCCAGGCAATAGCCCAAGCCGCGCACGGTGGCAATGCGGATCGGGCCCTTTTCAATTTTTTTGCGCAGACGGTGAATGTAGACCTCGATGGCGTTATTGCTCACCTCCTCACCCCATTCGCACAGGTGCTCAACCAACTGGTCTTTGCTGACCAGACGGCCCGATCGTTGCAGCAGCACTTCCAGCAAACCGAGCTCGCGCGCTGAAAGATCGACCATCTTGCCGTCAATGGTGGCAACCCGGCCGGATTGGTCGTACACCAGCGGACCGTGCTTGATGGTGGAGGTGGCGCCGCCCATGCCCCGGCGGGTGAGGGCGCGCACCCGCGCTTCAAGTTCTTGCAGCGAAAACGGTTTGGCCATGTAGTCATCGGCACCGTAGTCCAATCCTTTGACGCGTTCCTCCACGCTGTCAGCGGCGGTCAAGATCAGCACAGGCATGGAAGAGCCGCGTGAGCGCATGCGCTTGAGCACCTCCAAGCCATGCAACCTGGGCAAGCCCAGGTCCAGGATCAACAGGTCAAACTCATCGGTGGTCATCAGGGCCGCATCGGCCTCACTACCGCTGGCCACATGATCAACCGCCGCGCCGGAGGCGCGCAAGGTGCGCAACAGACCGTCAGCCAGCACCTGGTCATCTTCGGCGATGAGTATGCGCATGGGGTCTCCTGTATTTGGCCCTTGGGCCATTGTTTGGAATCATTCTAGGTGGGGCAGGCCAAGCCCCCACTGGTGTTTCCGATAGGTCAGCGCCACCCCTGGGCGTAGGCCTCCAGGCCCAGGGCCACCACCGTGGCCACCTCAGCGCCCACCTCTTGGCTGAATTCGGCCTGTGCCTGCGCCACCGCTTGTTTGAAGGCGTCCAGCCAAGCCAGTCCATCGGGCGTGAAGGCAATGCGTTTCGCGCGCGCATCATTGCTGTCGCTCAAACGCTGCACCAGACCCCAAGCCTCGCATTGATCGACCAAGGCCCCCATGGCCTGCTTACTCATACCCGCCAATTCGGCCAACTCGCTCAGGCGTGAACCCTCGAGGGCCAAATGGCGTGTGATGTGGATGTGGGCCGCGCTCACCTGGTTGCGCGCGGCCAGGTTGGACAAGGCCAGCGGCACGTCCGCGTTGTGCGCCATCAGGTAGAGCACCCGGGCGTCGAAGCGGCGCATGGCGTGGCCCAGCAAGCGGCCCAGGTGAAGCTGGCGCCAATCGGGGGGCAGTGTTTCACTCAAGGCATGGCCCTGGCGCAAACCCTGGCCAGGGCGTTGCAGGGTTTGGGGAAAACTTTGTACATCATCTGGAGAGGCGCGCTTGGGTCGTTGAAGTTTATATTCTCAATCGGTCAAGGCGGTAAAGTCGAAGCCCATACCATGTCAGCCATTGACGAGAAGGATTGAATGAAGAATATTCCGTGGGTAGAGCAGTCGGCCGTCGCAGTGGCCCAAGCCTTGCAAAACCGAAGCTTATCGGCCAAAACCTATGTCCAAGCCTGTTTGGACCAAATTGAGCAATCAGAACCGCAGGTCCGTGCCTTCGCATACTTGGCCCGCGATGCCGCATTGAAGCACGCCCAATGGTTGGATGGTCAGGCGATTCTAGGGGGCATGCATGGATTGACGGTGGGCATCAAAGATGTGTTTGACACGCATGACATGCCCACACAAGGCGGCTCCCAAGTATTTCAGGGGTACCAGCCCGTGCAAGACGCGGCCTGCATTGCCACCTTGCGCAAAGCCGGCGGCGTGATGTTGGGCAAAACCGTCACCACCGAATTGGCCACATTCCCCACCAATGGCACGCGCAACCCGCGCCAACTCAACCACACACCGGGCGGTTCCTCCTCGGGCTCGGCCGCTGCCGTTGCCGCCAACATGGTCAGCTTTGCCACGGGGACACAAACCATGGGCTCGACCATTCGCCCTTGTGGTTACTGTGGTGTCACAGGTTACAAGCCGACCTACAACTTGGTGCCCAAACGCGGCGTTTGGCCCAATGCCGACTCCTGCGACACGGTGGGACTGGTGGCCAGAAATGTCCGCGACGTGGCTTTTTTTGCGGCGCAGATCGCGCGCTATCCAGATTTATTGATTCCCGATGAGGCGATCGCCTTGGATCAGCGACCCACGGTTGGCTTGTGCAAAACCTTTGAATGGGAATTGGCCGACCTGCATATCCAAAATGCCTTTCTCCAATCTGCCCGTGCTTTGGAAAAAGCAGGGGCCAAGGTCGTTGAGATTGCGCTGCCACCTGCTTTTTCGCAGATGCTCAAGGCGCACACCACGGTGGTGCATTTTGAAATGAGCGGCGGCTTCATGGACATATTGAGCCGCCACGCCGACAAAATGCGACCGCCGCTGCGCCAGCGCAGCTTGGAGGGCTTGTCGGTGACCGGTCGCGAGTACCAGGCGGCACAAGCATTGGCACACCAATGCCGGGCATCGTTTGACCAGGTCTTGGGGGCCTGTGATGTGCTGTTCGTGCCCGCCGCAACCGGTGAGGCTCCCCTTGGACAGGATTACTCGGGCGATACGCGCATGAATCAGGTTTGGACCTTGATGCACGGCCCTTGCATTTCTGTCACTGGCGGCCATGGGCCCCATGGCTTGCCCTTGGCCATGCAAGTGGTGGGGCGCATCCACGATGACCAACGCACCTTGCTAGCGGCGCATTGGATCGACACCATACTCCGGAACGCGCTGAATGCCTGAAATCTTTTGCGAATCAGAGTTTTATCCCGTTTTAAAGGACACCAATGAAAGTTTTTTCAGCTTTTGCCTTTTTCTTTTTATATGCCCTGCTCACCGCCTTTGGCGTGGGGGCCCAAACCTATCCGAGCCAGCCCATCAAGCTGGTCATGCCATTCACCCCCGGCACAGCCTCTGAAAATGCCTTGCGCTTGGTGCTGGACAAACTCAGCGAAAACTTGAAACAACCCATTTTGCTGGACAACAGGCCCGGTGCAGGCTCGACCTTGGGCACAGAGCAAGCGGCCCGGGCGCAGCCCGACGGACACACATTGCTGGCGAGCTACAACAGCGCGATTGCGCCAGGTGCTTTGCTCTACAACAAGCTGGGCTATGACCCGGTCAAAGACTTTAAACACATTGCCCTGATCGGCGTATTTCCGCAGTTCATGGTGGTCAGAAGCGACCATCCCGCGAAAACCGTGCAAGACTTTTTGGCCATGGTCAAGGCCAAGCCTGGGGCGATCAATTACTCATCTGCCGGGGTGGGCACATCGGGGTTTTTGGCGGCAGAGATGCTCAAGCAAGCAATGAAGTTGGACATGACCCATGTGCCCTACAAAGGTCCGGCACCGGCCATGGCCGATTTGCTGGGTGGGCGCTTGGACATGGTGTTCACTTCGAGTGCGGCCTCCTTGGTGGCTGCGGGCAAGTTGCGCATCCTTGCGGTCACCAGTGAAAAACGACTGGCCTTGTACCCCGATGTCCCTGCCTTGTCTGAAATTTCCCCCAAAGTGCAAGCGGTATCGTGGGTGGGCATATCCGCACCGGCGCAAACACCCACGGCCATCACCCAGCGCCTGGAGAAAGAAATATTGGCCATTTTGCAAAACCCAGATATGCGTCAACGCTTGAGCGACCCGGTCTTTGGCATGACACTCACACCATTGGGGTCCGAGCGGTTTGTCGAGTTCATTCAGACGGAATTGAACACCTGGGCACCCGTGATCAAAGCGGCCCAAATCGTCATGAACTGATGGCTGCAATTGCAGCGGCATTAAGCAAAGTATGGTTTGGACAGGGCTTTGAGGTTTGCCACGATGTGAGCTTGCCGCAACGCGGGCGGCAGCGCATCGGCCGCCAATATGATGGCTTGAACCGAGCGACCTATCGCCAACAACTCTTGACTCGACAAGGTCAATGTGCCTTGGGCCGGCATGGGGTCGGGCCGATGCAGCACCACATTGCAGGTCCAGGTGGGCGTTTGGCCATCGATGCTGCGCGGAGGTTGATGCGCTTTGTCTAAGCCTTGCGCCAAGTGTCGCCGCAGCATAACCACTCCCCGATCGCTGCTGCCTTTGTTTTCCTTGGCATGGATGGCAATGGGGCCTTGTGAGACTTCTGCCTCCCAGTCGCCAGTGTTGCGCTGCATTTCATCGTAGCAACGGTCGCCGGTTTGCCCATAAATATCCAGACGGTTCAAGCCGACTTGGCTGGCGTTGCCCAGGCCCTTGGCTTCCAGGCTGGGGCTGAAATGGCGCCAACCAAAAATCCAGCAGTGGGTGTTGTCGATCGGCACCGTCCAGCGGGTTGCGCCAATGCGCTCAAAATATTTGACCGCTTTGCCGTCCTCCCAAAACCCGGCCACTTGGCCAAAATTGGGAAAGGCCACTTCATTGAACCGCACCCACACATGGTCATCGATTTGCCGCGAGGTCAAATAACAAACCCGGTCGCCTTGCTCAAACCACTCCACCGCCGGCATTTCGCCCCAGGCTTCGGTGAGTTGAATCTCTCCCATGCGGCTGTGCAAAAAGACGGCATGCAAGGGGTCCATCAGATTTTCATGAACCTGCAACCAGTTGCATTCGTGCGAAAGTGCGTAAGGCACCAAATCCACACCATCAAACTGCATGCTGTCAAAGTTGGGAAATGCAGGCATTTGCGCCGGCGGCCCCAGGTAGGCAAAAACCAAACCCCTGAACTCCATGACCGGGTAGGCCCCGTGCTTGACCTGTCGCAACAAGGGCGAATGGGGGGGTTCGGCCGGGGCATCCAGCAAACGGCCGTCGTGGCTGAAGTGCCATCCGTGGTAACAACACCGAATGCCTTCATCGGTGATGCGCCCAAACTCCAAAGAGGCTCCGCGGTGGCTGCAATGTTTGTGCAGCAAGCCCACCTGGCCTTTGCGGTCGCGAAAGGCCACCAAGTCCTCGCCAAAAATGCGCAGCGCCAGGGGCAGGTCTTTCAATTGGGATGACAGGCAAACCGGTTGCCAATGCAGCCGCATCGCCTCGCCCATGGGGCTGCCAGGCTGGTGTGCGTGAGCAACGGGTCTTCTGCGGCTTGGTTTCTTAGGGCGTGGCCCTGGAACAGATGGGCATCAGGCAGATTAGGGTTGACGGCCATGCGCGCTTAAATGCCCAGATAGGCCTCTTTGATCAACGGGTTTGACAGCAGGTCGGCGGACTTGCCTTCCAACAGCGGTATTCTTTGGGGTACTCACGTCAGTCGCATCGCTGTCGCGTTGAATGCTAGGGTGTCCAGAGCTCAACGGATGAGCTCACTGGCAGAGGTTATGGGCACATCAAACGAATGAACCCCATGTCCAAAATGCTCTGCAACGAACGCCACGGGCTTTGAGCGACAAGCCCAACTCAGACCGCTCAAAGCACCGCGGGCAACCAAGTGGCGATGGGGGGGTATACGACCAAGGCCAACAAAAGCAAGATGTCGGCATAAAGAAACGGCATCACGCCTTTGAAAATCGTTTGCAGCGAGACCTCTGGGTTTTGGCTTTGCACCACAAACACCGTCAAGCCCACCGGCGGCGAAATCAGGCCCACGGTGGACATCACGGTCACAAACACGCCAAACCAAATGGGGTCAAAGCCAATGCTTTTGATCAGGGGCAACAACACAGGGACGGTAATCAGCAAGGTGCTGACCTCTTCCAAAAACGTGCCGAGTAACAAATACAAGGCCACGATGGCCAAAATGACCATCCAAGGGGAGAATTGCCAACGCTCGACCAGGTTCACCAAGGACACTGGGAACTGGGTCAGCACAATCAAGCGCGAGAACACAAAAGCACCGATGACGATGAAAAAGAGCATGGCCGAGGTTTGCACCGTCTCGACCCCTGCCTCCCAGATGCCGCGCCAACCCAAGCTGCGCGTGGCCACACCGATCACCATGGCGGCAAAGGAA
This sequence comes from Betaproteobacteria bacterium, assembly GCA_009927195.1. GTDB lineage: Bacteria > Pseudomonadota > Gammaproteobacteria > Burkholderiales > Burkholderiaceae_C > Limnohabitans. The sequence goes on from RFNL01000119.1 coordinate 7,678, forward strand.
GCCACCGAAGCGGCCTCGGTGGGGCTGAACCACCCCAGGTAAATGCCGACCACCGCCAACAAAAAAAGCAAGGCCAGCTTCCACACACCCACCAAGGCTTTCAGGCGTGCAGGCCAAGGCAAGCTCGGCGTCAGGGGCATTTTCTCGGGATGCAATTTGGCCAAAATGGCAATCACCACCACATAAGCGAGGGCCAACAAAATGCCCGGAATCATGGCGGCGGCAAATAGCTTGGCAATCGGCTCTTCCGCCACCAGAGAATAAATCACCAATATCAGCGAAGGGGGTATGAGAATGCCCAATGTCCCGGCAGAGGCCACGGCCCCTGTGGCCAGCTCCAAGTCATAGCCATAGCGGCGCATTTGCGGGATGGCCACCTTGGAGAAAGTGGCCGCGGTGGCAATGGATGAGCCACAAATGGCCGAGAAGGCCGCACACGAACCGATGGTCGCTGCGGCCAAGGCCCCGCGCACACCACTGAAGACCGCATTGGCCGCGTCGAACAATTCGCCAGACATATTGGCACGCGAAGCCACCGCCCCCATGAAAATGAATAAAGGCACCACGGTGAAGGAATAGGCCACCCCCGGATTGGCACCGGTGAGTTCATACGGCACCGATGCCAGCGTGCGCAAGGCCACGCCCCAGCCCTGCGCGGCGGCATAACCCAAGGCCCCAGTGATGAGCAAGGCTACCGCAATCGGCACGCGCAAAAACATCAACACCAGTAAACCAGCCACAGCCAGCAGGCCAATGAGTTCAGTGTCCATGCTCGTCCTGGCTTGCCGCGGGTGCCGGGCCTAACCACAGTTGAGCAGTCACCACCCCCAATGACAAAAGCATCCCGATCCAAGCAGGGGCCATGAACCAGATCTTGGGAATTTGCAAGTCGGCACTGGTGTCGCCAAAAGCAACCACATCCAGCATGGGCTGCCACATGTGCCAAACCAGGACGGCCAACACCCCAACATTGAAAGCCGTTGCCACGCGTTGCAAGCCGGTTCGCCATTGCGGCCAATGGTCGTCAATGATGTCCATGGTGATGTGTGCAAAACGCCAAAAAACGCCAGGCAAGGCAAAAAAGAAGGCCACACCCAAAGCCAGCTCGACCATTTCGGTCACACCCGTCATCGGCTGGTTAACGAATTTGCGCATGCTCACATCGGTGATGGTGAGCAGGATCATCGCCAACACCATGAGCACCGCCAAGCCGTCCAGCACCCGTATGCATTTTTCGAACCATCCGCGCGCCTTCATGGGTGTCACCAAGACGGGGTAGGTGTTGAGCTGTCCTTCAAACCGTATCAGGCCCAAAAGTTCTTCGAGGTTTTGGCATGCTTGTCCGCCAAGCCCTTCATCAGGTTATAGACGGCGCGGGCTGGCAAGCCCTTGGCTTCCATGCCTTTCAAATTGGACTCGGTGATCTCTGCGCCAATCTTGCGCAGTTTGTCGTCTTCGGACTTGGCCAAACGAATGCCCTCGCCGCCGCCATCCATCATGGCTTTTTTGCCGGGCACATCCAGTGCGTCCCAGCCTTGGCCAATTTCGCGTTCGATGCCAGTGACCGATTCGGTGATCATGGCCTGCAAGTCGGGCGGCAATTTGGCAAACCAGCCCTCGTTGGCAACTACGGCAAAGCTCGACACAAAGCAATACATCTCGGTGGTGAACTTGCAAATACCCCCCAGCTTCCAGGCAATACCGGCACCGCCATAGTCAGTGAAGGCCCCGTCCAGGGTGCCTTTTTGCAATTGCTCGGCCACTTCAGTGGGCGGCACACCCACGGGCGTGGCCCCTAAGGCGGCGATGAACTCGCGAATCGCCGGCGTGGAAAACCGCAGGCGTTGGCCCTTGAAATCATCCAGCGTGCGAATGGCTTTTTTGGTGGTGTGCACACTGCCGGGTTGGTGGGTGAACAAAAACAAAACCTTGGTGCCGCGGTGCTCCGCATCCAGGTACTTGGCACGCAACTCAGGGTCGTTGAGCACCTTGATACCGATCTCGGCGCTGCCCGCCAAATAGGGCATGTTGACAATTTCGGTAAGCTGAAAACGACCGGGTGTTGAGCCGTGCAGGAAAAAGGACATCTCTGCGGTGCCGTCACGGGCAAAGTCGAAATGCTTGGGCGTGGGCCCCATTTGGGCGCCAGGAAAATGCTTGAAGCTCAGGCGACCGTTGGACTTCTTTTCCAAAGTCTCACCCCATTTGACCAGCCACTGAGACTGAAAGTGCTGCGGTCCCACAAAGTTGGCCACTTTGACTTCGAACTTCTGCTGTGGCAACACGAGCGATGGAAATGCCACCATGCTGGTGGCCACTGCACTGTGGGTCACCCACTGTCTTCGTGAAATGCGCATACGGACTCCTGATCACAAATTGAAATTGCGGTGCACTCAATTCAGTTTATCGGGCCATCTTGCAATGAGAACCCGGGTAAACCAGAACGCACTGCCCCATCTGTTTGGCGTGCTTGTGGTTAATATGAATTGCCTGCTGCAGTCCATTCGCAGCCCCGTACGGCGCCTGCGTTTTCCAACAAGCGTCAACCTCCGAGAAGGATCTCGTATGAAATTTGGAATCAATTTTTTTCCTTCGTTTCGACCCAGCGATAGCACCACGGCAGACTACTACCAACAATGCCTCACCTTGGCCGAATGCGCAGACCGGTTGGGCTTTCACAGCGTCAAAACCGTTGAGCACTCGTTTTATGACTACGGCGGGCATTCGCCCAATCCCAGTGTTTTTTTGTCGGCCTTGGCCGTGCGCACCCAACGCATTCGCGTGATGACGGGCGCGGTGATTCCAGCCTTTCACCACCCGGCCCACTTGGCCGGCGACTTGAGCATGCTCGACAACATGAGCCGCGGCCGTTTAGACGCCGGTTTTGGCCGCGCTTTTTTACCCAAAGAGTTCGAGGTGTTTGGCGTCCCCATGGCCGAAAGCCGCGCTCGGTTTGAAGAAGCCATCGGCATGATCCAGCAACTATGGACCCAGGACCGCGTTCAAGCGCGTGGACAGTTTTGGCACCTCGACGATGTGCACCTCATGCCCCGCCCTTTCCAGCGACCGCACCCACCGATTTGGATTGCGGCCATTTCATCTGAAGAGTCTTTTGCCTATGCGGCACGTCATGGCTTCAACGTCATGATCGTTCCATACGCGGGTAAGCCCGGGACCTTGGAGCAATACGTCAAGATGTACCGACAAATGTGGGCCGACGCGGGGCACACACCGGGCACCGAACAGGTGCAAATGTCACAGTTTTGCTGCATTTCACGCACGCGCGATCAGGCCCGCGAGGGATTTGAGCGCATCATGACGCGTTACCTCGAAACCTTTGCCGAAGCCGTGCAATCTTGGGAGGGAAAAACCTCTGACCAGTATCCGGGCTACGACAAAATGGTGGCCAGTATTTTGGCCATGACGCCGCAAAAAATCATCGACAACAAAGCCGCTTACGTGGGCACGCCGCAAGATATGGTGGAGATGGTGCAAGCCAATTTGGACCAGTTCGGCCGGGTCGAACCCTCCATGCAAATCAATTTTGGGGGCAACCGAACCGAGGACGCTATCCAAACCCTGGAATTGATCGCCCAAGAGGTCATGCCGCATTTCGCCCACATCGATCCCCCCATATCGGCGCCCATCAGCCAAGCGGCCTGAAGAATCACGCTAGCCCGCTTTCGTGATTCGAAAATGCCGCCAAGGCGGCATTGCACCTTCCTGAGTGAACCAATTGACCCCCTGTCCGGACAGGGGGGCGTACTGCACAGGGCGGGCCTGTGTGGAGAAATTTTGAGGCCCAGGCTCACCATTTGAGCCTGGCAAAACCTAAGCTGACCCTGCCACACAAGGAGTCAGACATGCTGGAATTGAAGACACACCAAGACATCGACCAACTGGTTTGGTCCTGCATCAGCGAGAGCCAAAACCCGCTGGATTATTTGGATTACATCCGCCACGTGCGCAATCGGTTCGCGCAGCAAGAGCAAGCCTTTGAATGTGCAGAGCGCTATCAAGATCAAACCGATGTGCCACGCTTGTTTGGTCAAGCCGTGGCCGCGCTCACGGAGTTGGCCGGGCAGGGCGACGGCAACGCCATGTTCCACCTGGGGCGCTGGTACCGCTTGGGCTACGGTCTTGAGGTCGACTCTGATCGAGGCATTGATTGGTATCGCCAAGGCGCTAGCGCGGGTTCAACCGCGTGCATGATCAACTTAGGGCGCTTTATGGCGCAGACAGACCGAGAAGCCGCCATTGCCTGGTGGCAGCGTGCGTCTGAGTTGGGCGACCAGTCGGCCCACTGCTTTTGGGCAGACTTTGACAAAGCCCGTTACGAGTGGCATTTGCAGTTGGGTGCGCAGTCCACCGATGCGTTTGCCCACTACTGTTGGGCCTACCACTTGCACAAGCATGCCCAAACCCCGGAAGAAAAGCTGCGCCACATGCCCCTGCTGCGCGTGGCTGCAGAGCGCGGCGAGAGCATGGCCTGTGTGTTCTTGGGGCAGGTGTTCAAAAACGGATGGGATGGCTGCGACAAAGATGAAGAGACGGCTTTGCAGTGGTTTCTGATGGGAGCCCGGCTTGGCAATGAAACCGCCTGCGCAGCCTATGGCCGTCACAGGCTGATGGATAGCGACATCGCAATGGGCCGGCGGTACCTGAACCGCGGTGCGATTTTGGGTGACGCCTATGCCCAGTTGATGCTGGGCCATCACCTGGTGTGGAACGGCCAAACACCCAAGCAACAAGCGCAAGGTGTGGGCTGGATGCAGCAATCGGCCCAGCAGGGCCATGCCCCCGCCATGAGCAAACTGGCCGATGTATTGCGAACCGGCAGGGGTGTGGCGCAAGACAATGCCCAGGCCTTGTACTGGATGCAAAAGGGCGCTGACAAAGGCAACGCCGATTGCCAAACCGCGTT
>RFNL01000202.1 GCA_009927195.1 Betaproteobacteria bacterium
TCTGCCCGTAGCTCAGTTGGATAGAGCAACAGCCTTCTAAGCTGTGGGTCGGGGGTTCGATCCCCTCCGGGCAGGCCAAAATTGATGTCAGTGTCGCTCAATAATCAATCGACAGCCCAAGCGAGAAGGCATCGATCGCCGTCAAACCCTTGTGGTAGTAGGACATGTAGTCAAACTGAACGCTCATGTCTTTTTCGATCGCTGCTTTGGCGCCTATGCCATAGGAAAAGCCTAAAAATTTGTTGTCCGACTCGGACAAGCCTGTGGGGTAGGTGTTCAATGTGCGCTCCCCGCTGGCCATGCCCATGCGGCCAAAGATTTCCAGTTCTTTTCCCAAACCTTTGCGGGCCTTGATGTACAAACCGTACAGGTTGTTGATTTCACCGGTGACCGCGGTGGTGGTGCCATCGGTCGCCGTGTATTGTGTCTGTGCATTGCGCACGCCAAACCCCAGCATGCCCTCATAACCAAAGGTTTCGCTGGTTTTTTTACCCAAAATAACGCGCAAACTGGTAGGCCCAAATGTCAGTCCAGGTTCGGTGTACTTCACCACATTGACGGACGTGTCCATGTAATACACCTTTTCCGGTGGCTTGGGCGACTTTATTTGGGCGCATGCCATAGCGGTAAGGGCCAAGCCCAACAACAGGACGATCGATTTTTTCATGCAGACTCCGAAGGCTTGATCAGCAGTTGGCCACGATCAAGCAATATGTGAGCCATACAACCCGGTTGATCAGCCACGAGCAAGGATGGCAAGTTGTTGCCGCTTTAGCGCTGCACAAGCGCTGTTGAGGCAACCACCTGGCAAGGATTTGCCTTTATAGCTGTGCGGTCAGTTGAAATAGCGCCAACAAGATTGCTCTGCCAATGTTTCACCCTTGTTGGTGAGGCAGTAGTTTTTGTTCACGTGTTTGGCACCATCGGTGATGATGTATGAGCGGTAAAGGGTTTTGTCTTTGGACACGTACATCACGGCACTGCGCATGTGGCTGCATTTTTCGCCCAGGACGCAAGAACGCATGGCGTCTGAGTTGGGGTAGAGGTCGACCGCGACGATCGGACGTTTTTTGCCCAAATTTGTTTTGACCAAGCGCACGGCGCAGGTGGCGCCATCGACCTTGTCCAGACCCAAGGGCTCGAGCAAGGTGTTGATTTCGTCGACGAGCAATTCGCGGTACCACTGGCCCAAAATGCCTCGGCACAGGTAGTAGTCTTCCAAATCGGTTTTGTGGAAGGGCTCGGTAAAGGGGCGGCGTTCGGAATCAAAGTAAAACATCGGTTCCTCCCCGAAGGTGCGGGTGGGTCGTTCGACGGTTTTGGGGGCCTCTTTGCCCTTGGCCGCTGGTTTGGCCGGCGGCGGGTCAGACGCCCAGGCCATCGGGCCCAGGCCAAAAAGCAGCGATACGGCCGCGCAGCAAATGAAATAAAAAGTTCTGTGAATCATGATGACACGCCCAGATGACAATGATGAATCGGTGCCAGGGCCATGGACTTGAGTGCCATGAATTGGGCCCGTTCTTTAGTCCACCGGGTAACACGTGGTGTCAGGGTGCCATTTGCCCTTGGAGGTCACGCAGTGTTGGGCGATCATTTTGCGGTCCATATCGGACAAAAAGTAAGATCGATAAACACCATTGCCGGTGCGGGGCAAGAGGTTGACGCTGCGAAAAGCGGGGCATCGCTCACGCACCACACATTCTTGCAAGGCCTGACGACTGGTGTAGAGGTGAATGCTGATGCGGCCAGGTGTCAGACTTCGACTGGTCCCAAGGCTGACCACGCAAAAGTCGCCAGTTACAAATGGCATTTCAACCATCTCGGCAAAGTAGTTCATTTCAGCCGCCATCAACTGTCTGAACCATGGGGCCACCACGCCATCGCAATCGTAGAAGTCGAGTTTGGTGGTTTGGTGCATGATTTCCTTGAGGGGCAAGTTTTGCTCATTCAGGTTGAGCATGGGCTCCTTGCCGGAAGTCGGCGGACGGGCTTTCAAGGCCAGTTGGGGTTCTTTTTTCAAAGGCTTGGAAAAACTGGGCGCCAACTCTTCGGGCACCTTTTCCGCTTGGGCTTTGCTGGCTTTTTCGGGGTAGGGCTTGTAATTGGGAGCGGGCTTGTCCTGGGCCCATGCGCCGGCGCACAGGGCCAAACCCGTCAGCAAAGAAATCAAAAAGTTGTGCAGAGACATGGCAAACAAGAATGGACAGGTATTCAACTCTAACAGTTTTGATCTTCTGCAAAAGGCATGCCGCATCAAGTACATTCAAATGGTGTCGAATATGAGTGTATGAATTATCAGATTTTCGCGGTGATTTTGTCGGTTTTTGCGCTGGTGTCTTGTGGCCCCAGCGGCAGCGCGGGTGACAGCGTGACCTATGTGGATGGCTGGCCCATTTACACCGCCTTGTCGGTGGGGGCGAATTCCTACGCCAATAAAAATGCCGCTGGCTTGACCCGCACCCAGGTACCGATCGATGCCGTGTCCGGTAAAACCTTGGTGCCCACCTCGGTGACCTTTGGGGATTTTTTCCAGGAGGGTCAATATTCGGTTTTTGTCGTTTCGACCGATAACAAAGCCTATTTTTTGCGCTGGCGATCCAGCACCTCGACCTGGGTGGATGATTCGGCCCGGTTGTTTGGCACGGGTTCGCGCGATACTTGCAATGCCACTTTCGCGATCACCGCTGACTTCAACGCCGACAGCAAGCCCGATGTGTTTTTATCCTGCTCGGGTTCGTCCAATCAGTTGATATTTGTCAGTTCTGGCTCAGGCTATGTGCGCACCGATACCCAAATCGCGGTGGATGGCAACCGGGCGGCTGCTGCAGACCTCAATGGCGATGGAATTTTGGACGTGGTGCTGACCAACCGCAACGCGGTCCCGCAAATTTGGAAGGGTAATACGGGTGGATTGACGTTCACCTACCAAGCCGGCTGGCTGGTCACCACCAACTGCAGTGGTTTTACCTTGCCCACCAGTATCGACACAGTTTTTTTGCTGCCTGCATCCACAGGCAGCGTGGATTTGATCTTAGGTGGCGTGGCCGCTGTGGGTGGTCAGCCCTATGTTCAGATGCAAAAACAAAGTTCCACGCCTTACTTCACGACCTGCCAGGCTAAAGGCTTTCAGCAGATTTACGACTCTTCCAATGCAGTGGCCGCCTTGCGCGATATCTTTTTCCAAAACAGCAAGTTCTACCTGCTGACCCAATCGGCCTCGACCAGCCAAATACAGCTGAGCAGTTACACCATCAATGGAGATGCACCTTTGCCCAGCCCGGTTTTTTCAGCCACCCAGCGCTTGAACGAGTCTGCCTCAGGGGTCGGACTGGCGCAGCAGTACAAGTACAACAGCGCTGGGTACTTCCAGTCTTTTGAGGCGGGATGCGCTTTGAACCGCTGCGCCACATCCGCCCGCATCACACCACCTTGAGCGACAACCGGACCCCAAGGCCCTGTGGTGCTCAACTGCCTCGGGTGATGGGAAAGTCCACTTCCAGCGGCTCGGTGACGATGTGCCGGGCCAATTCCAGTTTGGCGATGGAATTGCGATGCACCTCGTCAGGGCCGTCGGCCAGGCGCAGGGTGCGCTGGTGGGCCCAAGCGTAGGCCAGTGGGAAATCATCGCTCACACCGCCCGCGCCGTGGGCTTGGATGGCCCAATCGATGATTTGCAAAGCCATATTGGGCGCAACCACCTTGATCATGGCGATTTCTGTTTTGGCCACCTTATTGCCCACGGTGTCCATCATGTAGGCGGCTTTGAGGGTCAGCAAGCGGGCTTGTTCAATCATGATGCGAGCCTCGGCAATGCGCTCATGCCAGACACCTTGGGCTGAAATCTTTTTGCCAAAAGCCACCCGGCTGTTCAAGCGCTTGCACATCAACTCCATGGCTCGCTCGGCGCTGCCAATGGTGCGCATGCAGTGGTGGATGCGGCCTGGGCCCAGGCGGCCTTGGGCGATTTCAAAGCCACGGCCTTCGCCCAACAACAGGTTGCTGGCGGGCACGCGCACATTGTTAAGGACCACTTCCATGTGGCCGTGGGGGGCATCGTCATAGCCAAAAACGGTCAAGGGGCGCAGCACCGACACGCCGGGCGTGTTGGCGGGGATGACGATCATGCTTTGCTGTGAATGGCGCGCAGCCTGTGGGTCGGTCTTGCCCATCACGATATAGATGGCGCAGCGCGGGTCGCCCGCACCCGAACTCCACCATTTGCGGCCATTGACCACGTAGTGATCGCCATCGCGCTCGATGCGGCATTGCACATTGGTCGCGTCTGAGGAGGCCACGTCGGGCTCGGTCATCAAAAAGGCCGAGCGGATATCGCCGCGCAACAAGGGCTCGAGCCATTCGTCTTTGATGGCTTCGCTGGCATATCGCTCCAGGGTTTCCATATTGCCGGTGTCCGGGGCCGAGCAGTTGAAGACTTCGGCGGCAAAAGGCACACGGCCCATGATTTCGCACAGCGGTGCGTATTCGAGGTTGCTCAGACCTTGGGGCGCTCTTTGGCTGTGGGGCAAACAAATTCCACAGGCCTGCCTTGCGGGCTTTGGGCTTGAGCTCTGCGATCAAGGCCGTGGGTATCCAGGCATTGCCCTTGGCGCGGTTTTCGGCAATTTCAAGGAAAAAACCGTTTTTCATTGGGGTATATGTGTTCGTCCATGAAGGCCAACAAGCGTGCTTGCATGGCTTTGACCTTGTCGGTGTAGTCGAAGTTCATGGGTTTCTTTCAAAGTTGGGTGGGGTTAGGCCCTTTGGGCAAATGACCAGGCCAGTTCGGCCATGGGGCGTGAGCCGGCACCCGAGGTGCGCGCTTGTTCGCTGGCGGCGGTGCCTGTTTCGACCCGTTTGGCTATGC
>RFNL01000178.1 GCA_009927195.1 Betaproteobacteria bacterium
GCCTGAAAAGCGGTCGGGGTATTTGGCGCAAATCTCTGCGACCCACTCATATGGAATTTCCGTTGAGCCCCGCACCCGCAAGTCGCCACAGCGGGTGGCAATGAGCAACGAACGCTCGATGCCTGCGCGGTCCATTTTTTCCAGGTACTGCTCCATGGTGATGCCCTGGCTATAGGCGGTGTTCAAGCGCACCTTGTCCAAAAAATTGGCGTCGGTGGGGATGCGGTTGTCGGCAATCGCCTCGGGCGTGTAGATGTTGACCACGATGTCAATCGCCCCATAGCCCCACTTGGTGTTTTCGGGTTTGAAGGGGTAGGCATGCGGCGCACTGGATTGGGTTGGCGTGGTCATGGTTGGGTTCCTGGTGTTTTAACTGTTGTGATGGTTGCGGGTCAGCCAATGGGACGCGTCCGCCACGCGATTGCATGCCACTTCATGCACATCCGCAGGGGCCATGCTTTCATTGAGGATGGAGAAGGCGGGAAACCCTTGCTGGCATTGCGCCCGCACCAGCGTGCAACGCGATGAAAACAAACAACCCGAGGGCAAGTTCAAGGGGCTGGGTATTTCACCCACGGTGGGCAAGCGCGACAGCACCGCCGTGGGATCGGCCGGCAAGTTGGCCGACATCAGCGTTTGCGTGTACGGGTGTGCAGGTTGATGGAAGATTTCTCGGGTGGGCCCTTGCTCGACCACCTTGCCCAAATACAAGACCAGCAGTCGCTTCGTCATCAACTCCACTGTTTCCAAGTCATGGCTGATCAACAGCAAGGCCACGCCAGTTTCTTTTCGGATGTTGTCCAGCAGCTCCAATATGCCGGCACGCACCGACAAGTCCAGCGAGCTGGTGGGCTCGTCAAGAACCAGCAACCGGGGTTTGGAGGCGATCGCACGCGCAATGCAAACGCGCTGCAACTGCCCACCCGACAACTCATGGGGAAACCGCTGGAGGGAGGCCTTGGGCAAGTGCACGCGATCGGCCAAGTCACTGACCGCTAGCTGGCGTTGGGCTTCACTCAAGGGGGTGTGCAACTTCAGCGGCTCGGCCATGGATCGCCCCACCGTCATGCGCGGGTTCAATGCCCCCCATGGGTCTTGGAACACCATTTGGATTTGCGACCGAAGCTGGCGCATGGCGTCATCCGACACATGGGTGATGCCTTGCCCATCAAAAATGATTTGGCCTGAACTGACCGGGGTCAAGCGGGTCATCAACAAACCCAGGGTCGATTTACCCGACCCACTCTCACCCACCAAGCCCACTGACTCACCCGGCTGAATGCTCAGGCTCACGCCGTCCACCGCCGTGACCTGCGCCCCGCCCTCTGCCGGGAACTTTTTCACGACGGCTCTCAGTTCGATCAATGGGCGGTTCATGCTGGAGGGTTCGGTAAGTGGCAGCGCACGCGGTGCCCATCTCCAAGCTCCAAAGTCGGCAAGCGTGTGTCACACACTGCTTGGGCTTTGGGGCAGCGGTCCTTGTACACACAACCGCAGGGCAAGTCGTACAGATTGGGCGGCGACCCCACGGCGCTGGCAAAACCATGCCGGGCAATTTGCTTGGGGGTGGAGGCGATCAGGCTTTGGGTGTAGGGGTGACTTTGCGCACCAAACACTTGGTTCACCTGCCCCTCTTCGATGATGGTGCCGGCGAACATTACCGCCATGCGATCGCAATAGTGGGCCACGATGCCCAAGTCGTGGGTGATGATGATCGCGCTCATCCCGTTGGCCTTGACCAAACGCTTGAAGATGTCCAGCACCTCGGCTTGTACGGTCAAATCCAAGCCGGTGGTGGGTTCATCCGCGATCACCAAACGGGGGGAGTTGATCAGGCCTGCCGCGATCAAAACGCGTTGTGCCATGCCCCCCGACAGCTCATGGGGCCAGGCCTTCATGCGCTGCACCGGGTCTGGGATTTGAACTTGCCCCAGCATTTCAATGGCCCTGGCGTGCGCTTTGGCGGTATCGGTCTGGCCATGTTCGCGCTGGATGCGAATGAGCTGATCGCCAATGCGAGCCGTGGGGTCCAAAGAAGTCTTGGGCGACTGCGGTATCAAGGTGATGCTTTTGCCACGCGGTGATCGTTGGCCCGGATGGTCCAACAGCCCCAGCGCTTGGCCTTCAAACTGGATTTTGCCGGCCACCACTTGGGCGGGTGGCCTCAGCAGTCCCAACAAAGCCAAAGCCGTCAACGACTTGCCGGCACCGGTTTCTCCCACCAATCCCAGCACTTGCCCCGGCTCCAAAGTGAACGACACCCCATTCAAAGCCTTGGCCGTTCGCAACTGGTTGTTCAGGCCCCTGGCAATGAAATGCACATGCAGGTTCTCGACCGACAGCAAGCTCATTTGCCCACACCCCTGCGCTTGGGGTCCAGGAGGTCGGTCAAACCGTCGCCCAACAGGTTAAAGCCCAGCACCAGCGTCATCAATGCCAAGCCCGGAAACAAAGCCGCCCACCACTCGCCGGTGATCACATACTCGGCCCCTTGGCGAATCATGGCGCCCCACTCGGGCGTGGGCGCTTGAATGCCCACGCCAATAAACGCCAAGGTGGCACTGATGCGCACCGCCCAGGCCATGCGAATGGGCAACTGCGCGGTCGCACCCAATATGGCGTTGGGCAAGATGTGCACCCACATCACC
>RFNL01000008.1 GCA_009927195.1 Betaproteobacteria bacterium
TGCCCATGACCGAGGCGGCGATCGATTCGGGTTGGATGCGTGACCTGTACGTGTCTTTGGGAGACCCGCTCGATGGGCCGATCCCGCAGTGGAGCATGCGGGTTTATTACAAGCCCTTTGTGCCCTGGATATGGGCGGGGGTGTTGTTGATGGTGTTGGGCGGGGTGTTGGCGACTGTGGATCGGCGCTATCGAGCGGCCAGTGCGCGCGCGCCAGCGATGCCCGCAGGCGCGTCGCCGCAGGGGGGCGCATGAAAAGGTTTCTCATCCCCTTGTTTTTGTTTTTGGCCTTGGTGGTTTTTTTGGCCATCGGCTTGCAACGCGACCCGCGCGAAATCCCTTCCCCCCTGATCGATAAACCGGCACCAGCCTTCAGCTTGCCCACCCTCAATCCGGCAACTGGCCCATTCAGCCCGGCCGACATGAAAGGCCGGGTGTGGTTGCTCAATGTCTGGGCCACCTGGTGCGTGGCTTGCCGGCAAGAGCATCCGCTGCTGGTGGATTTTGCCCAGCGCCACCAAGTGCCCATCGTGGGCATGAGTTACAAAGAAATTCAGCCGCAAGATGCCCAGGCGCAAAACATGGATGCGTCGGCCAAACTGCAATTTGCCCGCGAGCGCAGCCAGGTGTGGTTGTCGCGCTACGGCAATCCCTATGAGTTGTCGGTGATGGACATCGATGGCCGCGTGGGCATTTTGTACGGCGTCTATGGCGTGCCCGAGACCTACGTGATCGACCAGCTGGGCGTGATACGTTACAAGGCCGTGGGCGAGGTCACCCCCGATATTTTGGCCAGCAAGGTTTTGCCCTTGGTGCAAAAACTCAACGCATCGTGATGTCCCCCATGCAAACTGAGGCGCCCCGCTGGCTTTGGCCGGTGTGGCTGTGTGCCGCCGGTCTGCTGTTGTCTTTCGGGTTTTGTTGGCCACGGCCGGCACGGGCCCAGGTGATCGCTAACCCAACTGTGGCGGCAGCGACCGCCCCGGCATGGGGTCCGCAGGCTGCACCCTTGAGCGAGGAGCCCGAACTCGAGGCGCGGTTGCTCAAGTTGTCAGAGGAGTTGCGCTGCCTGGTGTGTCAAAACGAGTCCCTGGCTTCATCGCGGGCCGAGTTGGCCGAGGATTTGCGCCGTGAGGTGCGCAGCTTGTTGCGCGAGGGCAAGTCGGATCAGGCGGTGAAAGATTTTTTGGTCGCGCGTTATGGCGACTTTGTGCTCTACCGGCCCGAGTTCAAACCATTGACCTGGTTGCTGTGGTTTGGTCCGTTTGCCTTGTTGATCGGGGCATTCGCCGGCCTTGGGTGGTATTTGCGCCAACCCCGAGCGCCGCTCGAAGCCGGACCGGATTTGAGTGAGGCCGAGCGCGCGCGGGTCGACCAATGGTTAAAGGACTGATGTGAACGCTGCCTTGACATTTGTGGTCCTCACCTTGTTGCTGGTGGTGGCGGTGCTGGCGG
>RFNL01000124.1 GCA_009927195.1 Betaproteobacteria bacterium
TGGTCCATTCTTGGCCTTTTGCCTTGGGGGTGATGCTACTGGTTGGGGTCATCAGTGGGCTGTTTGTCGTGCCAATGAACGCCTTGTTGCAACACCGCGGCGTGAACTTGCTCAGCGCAGGCCGCTCCATTGCGGTGCAAAACGTGAACGAAAACGCCAGCATCGTGACGATGATGGGCGTCTACAGTGGCTTGTTGTATTTGCAATGCCCGTTTGAAACCATCACCTGGATCCTCGGTGGGTTCATTGCCACCTGCATGGCCTTGGTGTGTGGCTTGCACGCAAGCAGACGGCTTGCGGCAAGCGTTTGAGCACTGGCGATCAGCCGACGGTCAAGCTGGGCGAATCGCTGGCAATGGGCTTGCTGGCGTTGGTTACGCGGCCTATGCCTTCGTAGATGAAAGACTCTTGTGCCATGCGCACCGGATCAAACAAGTTGCGGCCATCAAAAATAATCGCTTGGGCCAAACGGTTGCGAAGTTGCTGAAAATTGGGGCTGCGATAAGCTTTCCATTCGGTCATGATCAGCAAGGCTTGGGCATCTTCGGCCACATCCATCGGATCTTCGTGAAAGCTCAGTTGGTTCCACAACTGGGGCATGTCGATCAAGTCTTCTTGCAAGGCCAACTGGGCGCTCTCCATGGCCACCGGATCATGCACTTGGACCCGAGCGCCAGCCCGCAACAAACCACCGATCACGGTTCGGCTGGGTGCCTCGCGCATGTCATCGGTCTCGGGTTTGAAGGCCAAGCCCCAAACACCAAAGCACAGGCCAGTGAGGTCTTCGCCAAAGTAGCCCAGCACTTTGTCCAAAATCCGGTGTTTTTGGCGTTGATTAACATGTTCGACCGCACTGAGAATTTGCATGGCCATGCCTTGCTCAATACCAGTGCGGTGCAAAGCTTTCACATCTTTGGGAAAGCAAGAGCCACCATAGCCTGTGCCAGCATATAAAAAACTGTAGCCGATGCGCGGATCCGAGCCCATGCCTTGGCGCACCGACTCAATGTCCACATTCAAGCGCTCACTCAAATTGGCCAGCTCGTTCATGAAAGAAATACGGGTGGCCAACATGGCATTGGCGGCGTATTTGGTTAATTCGGCCGCGCGTTGTGACATCACCAAAGTGCGTTCGTGATGGCGGTTGAATGGGGCATAGAGGTTGCGCATGAGGCCCAGGGCCCATTGACCGGATGCGTCGCTGGACACACCCAGCACAATGCGGTCGGGACGCATAAAGTCCTCCACCGCAGCCCCTTCTTTCAAAAACTCAGGGTTGGAAACCACGGCGCAGCGCAATCGGCTATGGCCCTCAACGGTTTTGCCGCCTTCCAAGTCAATGCCTCTTTGCCCGAGTTCGTGGGCGATGGCGTCATGCACCCGCTCGGCCGTGCCCACCGGAACGGTTGACTTGTTGACCACCACCTTGTCGCCGCGCATACAGCGACCAATGTCACTGGCCGCTTTCAACGCATAAGACAGGTCGGCACTGCCATCTTCCTGGGGTGGAGTGCCCACAGCAATGAAGATCACATCGCCATGACCAATGGCCTGGGCGGTATCGGTGGTGAAATGCAATCGACCTTGTTTGCGGTTGCGAACCACCAAGTCGTCCAAACC